>NZ_JBFAKW010000018.1:0-48531 GCF_040655955.1 Streptomyces sp. NPDC050263
AACGGCCCCATGCCATGGTCACGGTATGGTGCGGCAGATTCACAGTTTCATAGTGTTTCGGTGGTCATAGCGTGAGGGAAACGCCCGGTTACATTTCGAACCCGGAAGCTAAGCCTTACAGCGCCGATGGTACTGCAGGGGGGACCCTGTGGGAGAGTAGGACACCGCCGAACAATCATTCAAAAGGGTTGGACTCTGAACTTCGGTTCAGGGTCCAACCCTTTTTGTTTGTGGTCACTTGAAGTTCATGTTCCACCCTCAGCATCCACGGCATGAGTACTGCTGCAATGCTCAGGGCCGCAGGCGTCGGAATCGGCGACGAGGTCATCGTGCCGGCCTTCGGGAATGCGGAAGTCGCCGGAGGTGTCGCCCTGGCGGGCGCGCTGCCGGTGTTCGCAGATGTCGATCCGGTGACCTACTGCCTTGATCCGGCCGCCGTCGAGGCGACCGTAACTCCCCGTACCGCGGCCGTCGTTGTCGTCCACCGTTTCGGTCGGACCGCGGATGTCCGGCGGTTGCACGAGGTCGGGCAGCGGCATGGGCTGTTGGTCTTGGAGCAGGGGGAGTCCGAGGCGCCGTACGACGAGATCGCGCAGCGTCGGGAGCGGGCCGCCTATCTGGACGGGCGGCTGCGTGGTGTTCGGATGCCCGACGGCGGGGACGGGCACACCTATCAGCAGTACGTCGTGCGGGTGCCGGGGAACGGGCGGCCCGATCGGGATGCGTTCGCTCGGGCGTTGCGGGGGAGAGGCATCGACTGCCGGGTTCCGGTCAGGACTCCGTTGCACCGGTTGCCCGAGTTCAGGCGGTGTGTGTCGCTGCCGGCGACCGAGCTGGCCGCTGACGAGACGCTGGCGCTGCCGGTGGACGCCTCGTTGACGAAGCGGGACATGCAGCGGATCGTGTCGGCCTGTGATGCGCTCGGCGGACTGCTTCAGCCCGCCTTCTGAACGGGTTTGGGAACACCGGCCTGTTCGGGGTATGATCTATTCCGTTGCCGCGAGGGAAACCTCGAAAAGCGACTGGCCCCCTTAGCTCAGTCGGCAGAGCGTCTCCATGGTAAGGAGAAGGTCAACGGTTCGATTCCGTTAGGGGGCTCCACAAAGAAAGCCTCCGCCCTTTCGGGCGGGGGCTTTTCTGATGCCGTACCTCTTGTGCCGTCCCGCTTATGCCACCCGCATCGCCAGGATCGCCATGTCGTCGGACGGGGCGTCGGATGCGAAGCGTTCCACCGCGCGCATGATGCGGGCGGCGACCGCGCCGGCCGTGAGGCCCGTGCAGGCCGTGAGGACGTCGGCGAGGCCGTCGTCGCCGAGCATGCGGGTGCCCTCGCGGCGTTCGGTGACGCCGTCCGTGACGCAGAGCAGGACGTCGCCCGGGTCGAGGGTGATCGTCTGCTCGTAGAGCTCCAGGTCCTCGATGACGCCGAGGAGGGGCTGCGGCTCGGCGGCGGGCTCGACCGTGCCGTCCTGGCGGAGGCGGAGGGGGAGCGGATGGCCGGCGCAGACCACCTTCAGCTCGGCGCTGCCGTCCTCCTGGGGGCGCATCTCGCCGTAGAGGAGGGTCAGGAAGCGGCTGCGGGCGCCCTCGTCGAGGATGGCCGAGTTGAGGCGTTCGAGGACGGCCGGGCCGCTGAGGCCTTCTCTCGCCAGGAGGCGCAACGCGTGCCTGGCCAGGCCCGTCACCGCTGCCGCGTTCGGGCCGGTGCCGCAGACGTCGCCGATGGCGAAGCCGTATGCGCCGTCGCTGATGGGGAAGACGTCGTAGAAGTCGCCGCCGACCTCGTTGCCCTCGCCGGCAGCGCGGTAGATGACCTCGACCTCGACGCCGTCGATCTCGGGGAGTTCCGGGGGCAGCAGGCTGCGCTGGAGGGACTGGCTGATGGCCGTGCGCTCGGAGTAGAGGCGGGCGTTGTCGAGGGCGAGGGCCGCTCGGCGGCTCAAGTCCTCGGCCAGTTCCAGAATTTCCTGGCGGAAGTGTTCGTCGGTGGGCTTGCCGAGGGTCAGCATGCCGATGACGCGGTTGCGGGCGACCAGAGGAAGGACGACCGTCTCGCCGCCGACTGCGGAGGCGGTGGCGAGGGTGGGGCCGATGCCCGAGGAGACCTGGTGGGTGGGACCGCCGGTCAGGCCGAGGCTGCGCATGGAGCTGCGCAGGGCCGCGTCATGAGCCGCCTCGGCGGGTGCCGCCCAGACGCGGGCGCCGGGGGTGGGGACCGGGTCCGGGGGTGCGATCTTCGAGAGCAACGACTTGATGCCGTCGATGAGTTCCTCGTCCTCGTGCAGGACGTACGAGAGGTACGGGTCGGAGGCCTGGTCGGCGATGGTGTAGACGGCGCACCAGGTGGCGAGGGTGGGGACTGTCATCTGGGCCATCAGGGCCAGGGTCTGGTCGCGGTCGAGGGTGCCGGCGAGGAGGTCGGAGGCTTCGACGAGGAAGCTGAGGGAGCCTCGGCGCAGGCGTTCCAGCTCGCCCAGGCGGGCCGATTCCACGGCCAGCGCGATGCGGTCGGCCGCGAACTGCAGGCGCAGGGCCTCCTCGTTGGAGTAGCGGCCGGGGGCCTCGGCCGCGACGCCGAGGGAGCCGGTGAGGCGGCCTTCGACCTTCAGGGGGACCGTGACGACCGAGCGCATGCCTGTGCCGCTCAGCAGGGGAACGGCGCCGGGGACGGCCAGGAGGTCCTCGTGGACGGCCGGCATGCGGGCCGAGCCGTAGCGGCCGGGGCCTGCCTCTACGGGCACGCGCGCGAAGCGCTGGCGGGCGGAGGGCAGACCTGTGGAGGCACGGACCTCCAACTCGGTCTCGTCGTCGGTCGCCAGGAGGAGGAAGGCGGAGTCGGCGTCGAGCATGTCGCGGGCGCGTTCCACTGTGCGCTGGAGGAGGCCGTCGAGGTCGTCCGGGGCCGGGGAGCCGATGAACACCTCGAAGGGGTCGGTGCTCTGGCCGTCGGAGCCGACGGGCGGGTCGGAGGCCGGGACGCGCAACGGCGTCTGGAGGACCGCGCGTTCGTGGTCGCGGACGAGCAGGCAGACCGTGGAGGGCTCGCCGTCGGTGTCACGGACGCGGAGGTGGGAGGCGTACACGGGGGTGACACGGCCGTCGGCGCCGCGGATGCCGTAGCTGCCCTCCCAGCGGGAGAGTTGGAGGGCCTCCACGATGCCTGTGCTGGTGCCGGGGGTGTGCGGCCAGGCGGCGATGTCGGTGAGGGGCTTGCCGGTGACCTGGTCGGCCGGGTAGCCGAAGAGTTCCTCGGCGTCCTCGTTCCACGCCGAGACGGCGGCCGCCCGGTCGATCTGGACGACCGCCACGCGTACCCGGCTGTCGGCGATCGGGAGGAGGTTGGCCGGGAGGGACGGGCCGGCCGCGCGGGTGCCCACCGGGCGTTCGGGGAGCTCGAGTTGGAACCAGACCTGTTTGTGGGTGGGGGTGTACTCGACGCCCCAGCGGCCGGCGATGGCCGCGCAGAGCTGGAGGCCGCGGCCGCCTTCGCGGTCTGGGCTGCCCATGGTGGCGAGGGAGCCCTGAAGGGGGATCTCGCGCTCGGGATACCGGTCGGCCACCTCGACGCGTACGCCGTCGTCGCTGCGCAGACACAGGACTTCGGCGTGGGTGCCCGCGTGGACGACCGCGTTGGTCACCAGTTCACTGGTCAGGACCACGGCGTCGTCGACGATGTCGGCGAAGCCCCAGCCCTGGAGGGTGTCGCGGACGAAGGAGCGGGCGGTCGCCACCGATCGCCCCACGGGCTCGAAACTGGCAGCCGCGCGCGCGGTGATCACTGAACTCCTCGGCCGGTCGTCGACGTGCAGGGCTCCCGGGCCGGTCTGGTCGCGCCGTTGCTGCGGTGGGCGCGTGTTTGAAGGCCGGGGGTCCGGGGTCTGTCCCCCCGGGATCAGTCCGGTGGTCATGTGTGCGGCCGCCCCTCCGATGCCCGCTCGTGCTCGTGCCACCGCCCAGACCGGTCGGACCGGTGTGGCTGGACAGCCGCATGCAAGGTTACTTACCTTCCCGGTCCGTGCGGATGCCGGTCACCAAGTGTTTCCGCCGAGGGTGTGCGGACGATGTGCGAAGCTGCCGAACTGTTATGGCCTGGTTCGGCAAGGGTGAAACACTGGGCAAGCTTCTTGTGAAGGTCCGGGCAGACTGGGTGTCTTCTGAGCACAGGGGGCAGCAGCCTTCCGGGTCGGGCTGGTTTCATCAGGCGGAAAACCCGGTGGCAACAGGCACGGCGGGCAGCAGTACCCAGGCACAGCGGTAACGGTCGATCCCTGCGGGAGGGACAAGTGGAGTCTGGCGCAGCGACGCGGGGCACTAAGACGCGCGCGAAAGGCGGACAGTCCCCTAGCAGGCAGCGCTCACCACGCGGCGGGACGACCGTCGTGGACACGGCTGCCCTGGACCGGCTGCTGGTTGCTCTGGTGTCCATGCGGGACGGGAACTTCCGCAAGCGGCTGACGGTGTCCGGCGACGGCGTGATGTCGGAGATCGCCGCCGTGTTCAACGAGGTGGCGGACCGTAATCTCCACCTCACGGGTGAACTCTCGCGCGTACGTCGCATGGTCGGACGGGAGGGCAAGCTCACCGAGCGGCTGGAGACGGGCGCCTGCGAGGGCTCCTGGGCGACCGCGATCGACAACTCGAACGCGCTGGTCGACGACCTCGTGCGGCCGGTGTCCGAGGTCGGGCGGGTGCTGTCGGCGGTGGCCGAGGGCGATCTGTCGCCGCGTATGGAGCTCAGGACGCACACGCCGGAGGGAACCGGACATCCGCTGCGCGGGGAGTTCCTGAAGGTCGGGCGGACGGTCAACAACCTGGTCGACCAGCTGTCGACGTTCACCGACGAGGTCACGCGGGTGGCCAGTGAGGTGGGCACCGAGGGCAAGTTGGGCGGGCAGGCCCAGGTGCGCGGTATGTCGGGTTCGTGGAAGGACCTCACGGAGTCCGTCAACACGATGGCGTACCGGCTGACGGCGCAGGTGCGGGACATCGCGCTGGTGACGACGGCCGTGGCCAAGGGTGATCTGTCACGGAAGGTGACGGTTCACGTCGAGGGCGAGATGCTCGAGCTGAAGAACACCGTCAACACGATGGTGGACCAGCTCTCCGCGTTCTCGTCCGAGGTGACCCGGGTCGCGCGCGAGGTGGGCACCGACGGCATGCTGGGCGGGCAGGCCCAGGTGACGGGTGTCGACGGTGTGTGGAAGGAACTCACCGATTCGGTGAACACCATGGCCGGCAATCTGACGGCCCAGGTGCGCGGTGTCTCCGAGGTGATGACGGCGGTCGCCAACGGTGACCTGTCGCGGAAGGTGACCGTGCCGGCGCGCGGTGAGGTCGCGCAGCTCGCCGAGACGATCAACCAGATGACCGAGACGCTGCGGATCTTCGCGGACGAGGTCACGCGCGTCGCCAACGAGGTCGGGGCCGCGGGGCAGCTGGGCGGCCAGGCGAACGTGCCGGGCGCGGCCGGCACGTGGAAGGACCTGACGGACTCCGTCAACACCGTGTTCCGCAATCTCACCACCCAGGTGCGGGACATCGCGGCCGTGACGACCGCTGTGGCCAGCGGCGATCTGTCGCAGAAGGTCACGGTGGACGTGGCCGGCGAGATGCTGGAGCTGAAGAACACCGTCAACGGGATGGTGGACCAGCTGTCGGCCTTCGGCGCCGAGGTCACGCGGGTGGCGCGGGAGATCGGGGTCGAGGGTGAGCTGGGCGGGCAAGCGCAGGTGTCGGGCGCGGCCGGCACGTGGAAGGACCTGACGGACTCCGTCAACACGGCGTTCAGGAATCTCACCGGACAGGTGAGGAACATCGCGCAGGTCACCACGGCGGTGGCCAACGGGGACCTGTCGCAGAAGGTCACGGTGGACGTCTCCGGCGAGATGGCCCAGCTGAAGAACACCGTGAACACGATGGTGGACCAGCTGTCGTCGTTCGCCGACCAGGTGACCCGGATGGCCCGGGACGTGGGAACCGAGGGCCGGCTGGGCGGTCAGGCGCGCGTGGACGGCGTCTCGGGCACCTGGAAGGAGCTCACGGACTCCGTGAACTCCATGGCCGGGAACCTGACCTCGCAGGTGCGCAACATCGCGCAGGTGACGACGGCCGTCGCCCGGGGCGACCTCTCGCAGAAGATCGACGTCGACGCGCGCGGCGAGATCCTGGAGCTGAAGAACACCATCAACACGATGGTCGACCAGCTGTCGGCCTTCGCCGACCAGGTGACCCGGGTGGCGCGGGACGTGGGCACCGAGGGGCGGCTGGGCGGCCAGGCGCAGGTGCCCGGTGTGGCCGGTGTGTGGCGTGACCTGACGGACTCCGTGAACGGCATGGCGGGCAACCTCACCGCACAGGTGCGCAACATCGCCCAGGTCGCCACCGCGGTGGCCCGCGGTGACCTCTCCCAGAAGATCACCGTGGACGCGCGCGGGGAGATCCTGGAGCTGAAGAACACCCTGAACACGATGGTCGACCAGCTGTCGTCGTTCGCCCAGGAGGTCACCCGCGTGGCCCGTGAGGTGGGCACGGAGGGGCAGCTCGGCGGACAGGCCGAGGTGCAGGGAGTCTCCGGCACCTGGAAGGACCTCACGCAGTCCGTCAACTTCATGGCGAACAACCTGACCATCCAGGTGCGTCAGATCGCCGAGGTCACGACCGCGGTCGCCAAGGGCGATCTGTCGAAGAAGATCACCGTCGACGCCAAGGGCGAGATCCTCGAGCTCGTCACCACCGTCAACACGATGGTGGACCAGCTGTCGTCGTTCGCCGAGCAGGTGACCCGGGTGGCCCGTGAGGTGGGCACCGAGGGCATCCTGGGCGGTCAGGCGCATGCGTCGGGCGTCACGGGCATCTGGAAGGACCTCACCGACAACGTCAACCTGATGGCCAAGAACCTGACCATGCAGGTGCGCAACATCTCCCAGGTCGCGGCGGCCGTCGCCAACGGCGACCTGACGCGGACGGTGACGATCGAGGCGCGCGGTGAGGTCCAGCAGCTCGCCGACACCTTCAACACCATGGTGAAGACGCTGAGCTCGTTCGCCGAGCAGGTCACCAAGGTGGCCCGTGAGGTGGGCACGGACGGCATCCTGGGCGGTCAGGCGCATGTGCCGGGTGTGGCGGGCACGTGGAAGGACCTCACCGACTCGGTGAACGGCATGGCGTCCAACCTGACCGGTCAGGTGCGCAACATCGCCATGGTCACGACGGCCATCGCCAAGGGCGACCTGACGAAGAAGATCGACATCGATGCGCGCGGGGAGATCCTCGAGCTGAAGACGACCATCAACACGATGGTCGACCAGCTGTCGTCCTTCGCCGAGGAGGTCACCCGGGTCGCGCGCGAAGTGGGCACGGAGGGGCAGCTCGGCGGACAGGCACGCGTGCGTGACGTCGACGGCACCTGGCGCGACCTCACCGAGTCCGTGAACGAGATGGCCGGGAACCTGACCCGGCAGGTGCGTGCCATCGCGCGCGTGGCGACCGCGGTGACCCGCGGCGACCTGAACCTGAAGATCGACGTGGACGCGTCCGGGGAGATCCAGGAACTCCAGGACTACATCAACAAGATGATCGCCAACCTGCGTGACACCACGATCGCCAACAAGGAGCAGGACTGGCTCAAGGGCAACCTCGCGCGCGTGTCCGCCTTGATGCAGGGTCGGCGCGACCTTCAGGACGTGGCCTCGCTGATCATGAGCGAACTGCCACCCCTGGTGGCCGCGCAGCACGGCGCGTTCTTCCTGGCGATGCAGCCGGCCGACGGCGACCTCGATCAGTACGAGCTGCGGATGCTGGGCTCGTACGGCTACTCGATGGGCTCCATGCCGACGTCGTTCCGGCCGGGTGAGGCGCTGGTGGGGACGGCCGCCGAGGAGAAGCGCACGATCCTCGTGGCGAACGCCCCGAGCGGCTATCTGAAGATCTCCTCGGGGCTCGGCGAGGCGCCGCCCGCGCAGGTGATCGTGCTGCCGGTGCTGTTCGAGGGCAAGGTGCTCGGGGTGATCGAGCTGGCGTCGTTCACGCCCTTCACACAGATCCAGAAGGACTTCCTCAACCAGCTCGCCGAGATGATCGCGACCAGCGTCAACACGATCTCCGTCAACACCAAGACGGAGCAGCTGCTGAAGCAGTCGCAGGAGCTGACCGAGCAACTGCGGGAGCGGTCGGCGGAGTTGGAGCAGCGGCAGAAGGCCCTTCAGGCGTCCAACGCCGAACTGGAGGAGAAGGCCGAGCTGTTGGCCCAGCAGAACCGCGACATCGAGGTGAAGAACACCGAGATCGAGGAGGCGCGGCAGGTCCTGGAGGAGCGCGCCGAGCAGCTCGCGGTGTCGATGCGCTACAAGAGCGAGTTCCTCGCCAACATGTCGCACGAGCTGCGCACCCCGCTCAACTCGCTGCTGATCCTGGCCAAGCTGCTCGCCGACAACGCGGAGGGCAACCTCTCGCCGAAGCAGGTCGAGTTCGCCGAGACGATCCACGGGGCCGGCTCCGACCTGCTCCAGCTGATCAACGACATCCTCGACCTGTCGAAGGTCGAGGCGGGCAAGATGGACGTCTCGCCGACGCGGATCGCGCTCGTGCAGCTCGTGGACTACGTGGAGGCGACCTTCCGGCCGCTGACCGCCGAGAAGGGCCTCGATCTGTCCGTGCGGGTCTCGCCGGAGCTGCCGGCCACGCTGCACACGGACGAGCAGCGGCTCTTGCAGGTGCTGCGCAACCTGCTGTCCAACGCGGTGAAGTTCACCGACTCCGGGTCGGTCGAGCTGGTCATCCGGCCGGCCGGGGCGGAGGTGCCGGTGGCGATCCGGGAGCAGTTGTTGGAGGCAGGTTCGCTGACCGACGCCGACGCGCCGCTGATCGCGTTCTCGGTGACCGACACGGGCATCGGGATCGCGGCCAGCAAGATGCGGGTGATCTTCGAGGCGTTCAAGCAGGCGGACGGCACGACCAGCCGCAAGTACGGCGGCACGGGCCTCGGGCTGTCGATCTCGCGGGAGATCGCGCAGTTGCTCGGCGGTGAGATCCACGCGCAGAGCGAGCCGGGCCGCGGTTCCACGTTCACGCTGTATCTGCCGCTGCACCCGAGCGAGCTGCCGCCGCAGGGCTACCAGCAGGTCGTGCCCGCCCTGGAGGCCGGCGACCTGGTGGCCTCGGAGAACGGGGCGCGCGAACTGTCGGAGCTGTCCGAGGCGGAGATCGCGATGCCGGCCGAGGTCAAGTCCTACCAGGACGCGCAGAACGGCCCGGCGGCCCTCTTCCGGCGCCGGCGCCGGCTGGTGAGCGGCGGCGAGCAGGTGGGGCAGCCGGAGCAGTGGCCGGCCCGCGGGCAGCAGACGGAGGGGCACGCGCGTGTGGGCATCCGGTTCGTCGGCGAGAAGGTGCTGATCGTCGACGACGACATCCGCAACGTGTTCGCGCTGACCAGCGTCCTGGAGCAGCACGGCCTGTCGGTGCTGTACGCGGAGAACGGCCGGGAGGGCATCGAGGTCCTGGAGCAGCACGACGACGTGGCGGTCGTCCTGATGGACATCATGATGCCCGAGATGGACGGCTACGCGACGACGACGGCGATCCGGCGCATGCCGCAGTTCTCCGGGCTGCCGATCATCGCGTTGACCGCGAAGGCGATGAAGGGCGACCGGGAGAAGGCGATCGAGTCCGGCGCCTCCGACTATGTGACGAAGCCGGTCGACCCGGATCACCTGCTGTCCGTGATGCGGCAGTGGATGGGGGACGCGTGAGGAGGACTGCGGAGTGACGGGAACCTTCGGGGTGTGCTCGGAGTTGCTGACTCAGGGTGGCCGTCGCCGTGTAGCGGGGCGGAAATCGGGGAACCTTCTGGTCTTCGCTCACGTTCCTGCTACGTGCACAGTGACATCACGGTGACAGGGTGTGGCGACGGTCGGGGTGCGGCTACCATGACCGGCACAAGGAAGGGCGGCGCAAAGGAGTCGTCCCCAGGGGCGGCGCCCGGTGCACTGCCGGGGCGAGGAGGGCGGGCCATGGTGCAGAAGGCCAAGATCCTCCTGGTCGATGACCGGCCGGAGAATCTGCTGGCGCTGGAGGCGATCCTCTCTGCGCTCGATCAGACGCTGGTGCGGGCATCGTCCGGGGAAGAGGCGCTCAAAGCACTGCTGACGGACGACTTCGCGGTCATTCTGCTGGACGTCCAGATGCCGGGAATGGATGGATTCGAGACGGCCGCGCACATCAAGCGTCGAGAGCGCACCAGGGACATCCCGATCATCTTCCTCACCGCGATCAACCACGGGCCGCACCACACCTTCCGTGGCTACGCGGCGGGTGCGGTGGACTACATCTCCAAGCCGTTCGACCCGTGGGTGCTGCGCGCGAAGGTCTCGGTGTTCGTCGAGCTGTACATGAAGAACTGTCAGCTGCGCGAGCAGGCGGCGCTGCTGCGGCTTCAGTTGGAGGGCGGTGGCGGCAAGACCTCGGCGGGCGGCGGTGCCAAGGAGTCGCCCGGGCTGCTCGCGGAGCTCTCTGCGCGGCTCGCGGCCGTCGAGGAGCAGGCGGAGGCTCTGTCCAAGCAGTTGGACGACGAGTCGGCGGACGCGGCGGCGGTGGCCACCGCGGCGCACCTGGAGCGCAAACTCACCGGCCTGCGCCGGGCGCTGGACGCGCTGGAGCCGGGAACCGGCAGCGGCACGGCTTCTGTGCCGTCGCAGAACTGAGCTCGCGGGACTGAACCCGCAGAACCGAACTGGTTGGACCGGGCTCACAGGAGTGAACGGAACTGACGCGTGTCACGCCAGGAGTTGTGCATGAGGACGCGTCAGTTCCACTTCCCCGCACGGCGGACGCGTCAGTTCCGTGCCGCTGTGAGGGCGACACGAACGGGTGAAGCAGTAGGCACACGTGTCCGTTGTGGTCTCCACCGGTAACCTCACACCCATGGCCTCACGTCCCTCCGCAGCCAAGAAGCAGCCCGCCAAGAAGGCGGCTGCTCCCGCGAAGGCTCCGGCGAAGAAGGCCGCTGCGAAAAAGGCCCCGGCGAAGAAGGCGCCCGCCAAGAAAGCCGCGGCCAAGAAACCCGCGCCCGCACCGGCCCCCAGCCCGACCGGGGGCATCTACAGGCTCGTCCGCGCCATCTGGCTCGGCCTGGCGCACGCCGTCGGCGCCGTGTTCCGCGGCATAGGGAACGGCGCGAAGAACCTCGACCCGGCCCACCGCAAGGACGGCGTCGCGCTGCTGCTGTTCGGCGTCGCGCTGATCGTCGCCGCGGGCACCTGGGCGGACCTGCGCGGTCCCGTCGGCGACCTCGTCGAGATCCTGGTCACCGGCTCCTTCGGCCGGCTCGACCTGCTCGTGCCGATCCTCATGGCGGTCATCGCCGTACGCTTCGTCCGGCACCCGGAGAAGCCCGACGCCAACGGGCGCATCGTGATCGGCCTGTCCGCGCTCGTCATCGGCGTGCTCGGCCAGGTCCACATCGCCTGCGGTTCGCCCGCCCGCAGCGACGGCATGCAGGCGATAAGGGACGCCGGAGGGCTCATCGGCTGGGGCGCGGCGACCCCGCTCACGTACATGATGGGCGAGGTCCTCGCCGTACCGCTGCTGGTGCTGCTCACGATCTTCGGGCTACTGGTCGTCACGGCGACCCCGGTCAACGCCATCCCGCAGCGGCTGCGTCAGCTCGGCGTGCGGCTGGGTGTGCTGCACGATCCGGCCGAGGACGAGTACGACGAGTTCGACGACGGCGCGCGCTACGAGGACCAGTGGCGCGAGGCGCTGCCCGGGCGCCCCCGACGGCGCTCGGGCGCCCCCGAGGAGTACGACCCCGAGAGCGCCGAGCAGGAGGCGCTCTCCCGGCGGCGCGGCCGCCCCCGGCGCTCCGCGGTGCCGCAGCCGGCCATGGACCGGCGGTTGGACGCGGTGGACATCGCCGCGGCGGCCGCGGCCGACCTCGACGGCGCGGTCCTGCACGGCATGCCGCCCTCGCCGATCGTCGCCGACCTCACCCAGGGCGTCGGCCTCGGCGACCGGGAGCCGACGACGCCCACGCCCGTCCCGGCGCCGGCCTCCCGCCCCAAGCAGGAGAAGCTCAAGGTCGGCGCGGTACCCGACCTGACCAAGTCGGCCCCCGAGGAGATGCGCGAGCTGCCGCCGCGCGCCGAGCAGCTCCAGCTGTCCGGTGACATCACCTACTCGCTGCCCTCGCTCGACCTCCTGGAGCGCGGCGGCCCCGGCAAGGCGCGCAGTGCGGCCAACGACGCCGTCGTCGCCTCGCTGACCAACGTCTTCACCGAGTTCAAGGTCGACGCCGCCGTCACCGGCTTCACCCGCGGGCCGACGGTCACGCGCTACGAGGTCGAGCTCGGCCCCGCCGTGAAGGTCGAGCGGATCACCGCGCTCACCAAGAACATCGCCTACGCCGTCGCCAGCCCCGACGTGCGGATCATCAGCCCGATCCCCGGCAAGTCCGCGGTCGGCATCGAGATCCCGAACACCGACCGGGAGATGGTCAACGTCGGCGACGTCCTGCGGCTCGCCGACGCCGCCGAGGACGACCACCCGATGCTCGTCGCGCTCGGCAAGGACGTCGAGGGCGGCTACGTCATGGCGAACATGGCGAAGATGCCGCACATCCTCGTGGCCGGCGCCACCGGCTCGGGCAAGTCGTCGTGCATCAACTGCCTCATCACGTCGATCATGTGCCGGGCGACCCCCGAGGACGTCCGGATGGTCCTCGTCGACCCCAAGCGCGTCGAGCTGACGGCGTACGAGGGCATCCCGCACCTGATCACGCCGATCATCACCAACCCGAAGCGGGCGGCCGAGGCCCTCCAGTGGGTCGTACGGGAGATGGATCTGCGCTACGACGACCTCGCGGCGTTCGGGTACAGGCACATCGACGACTTCAACCAGGCGATCCGTGACGGCAAGCTGAAGACGCCCGAGGGCAGCGAGCGGGAGCTCAAGACCTATCCGTATCTGCTGGTGATCGTCGACGAGCTCGCCGACCTGATGATGGTCGCGCCGAGGGACGTCGAGGACTCCATCGTGCGCATCACGCAGCTCGCGCGCGCGGCCGGCATCCACCTGGTGCTCGCCACCCAGCGGCCGTCGGTCGACGTCGTCACCGGTCTGATCAAGGCGAACGTGCCCTCGCGGCTGGCGTTCGCCACCTCCTCGCTCGCCGACAGCCGCGTCATCCTCGACCAGCCCGGCGCCGAGAAGCTGATCGGCAAGGGCGACGGGCTGTACCTGCCGATGGGTCAGAACAAGCCCACCCGTATGCAGGGCGCCTTCGTCACCGAGGACGAGATCGCGGCCGTCGTCCAGCACTGCAAGGACCAGATGGCGCCGGTCTTCCGGGAAGACGTCACCGTGGGCGCCAAGCAGAAGAAGGAGATCGACGAGGAGATCGGCGACGACCTCGACCTGCTGTGCCAGGCGGCCGAGCTGGTCGTCTCCACCCAGTTCGGGTCGACGTCCATGCTCCAGCGCAAGCTGCGGGTCGGCTTCGCCAAGGCCGGCCGGCTGATGGACCTCATGGAGTCGCGGAACATCGTCGGTCCCAGCGAGGGCTCCAAGGCGCGAGACGTTCTCGTGAAGCCGGACGAGTTGGACGGCGTGCTCGCCGTGATCCGAGGGGACTCTGCGGGGTAGACGTCAGGGTGGGGAGCGGCCCTCGGCCGTGACTCACCCGTTAGAGAGAGATGGGCAACCGTTTCCCTTTGGCGTACGTCAAGTTGAGCGAGAGGACAGGTGCGGCTCCCCGCCGGGGCCGTAACCGGCCCGTCATCGGCGTGTCCGGCCATACCGATGGCGTACAAAGTCGTACCGCCCGGTTGCCCCTCCCTTCGGCACCCCCCCTAGACTGAACTTCCAGCACAGGTGGCTACACGCTCGAAAGGCGCCCCCGTGTCCATCGGCAACTCCCCTGAAGACGAGCGTCCCTTCGAAGACCCGTCCGAGGAAGCCTCCTTCTCCATCGGCCGCGCCCTGCAGCAGGCGCGCATCGCGGCCGGGCTGACCGTCGACGACGTCAGTTCCGCCACCCGGGTCCGTATCGCCATCGTCCACGCCATCGAGTCGGACGACTTCGCCCCCTGCGGCGGCGACGTCTACGCGCGCGGGCACATCCGGACCCTGGCCAGGTTCGTCCACCTCGACCCCGCCCCGCTGATCGACCGGTACGACGCCACCCACGGCGGCCGTCCCGCACCGACCCCGGCCGCGCCCATGTTCGAGGCGGAACGTATCCGCCCCGAGCGGCGCGGGCCGAACTGGACCGCGGCCATGGTCGCCGCGATCGTCGCGGTCGTCGGCTTCGTCGGCTTCACCGCGTTCAAGGGCGGCGACGACGGCGGCACGAAGCAACAGGTCGCCGAGGGCGCCACACCGGCGGCCGGCAAGACCGCCTCGCCCACGCCGAAGACCGACAAACCCGTCGGCGAGAAGCCGGAACCCTCCGACAGCGCCATCGCCGCGGCCCCCCAGGACAAGGTGACCGTCCAGGTCACCGCCCCCGACGGGCGCAGCTGGATCTCCGCCAAGGACCACAACGGCCGCCTGCTCTTCGACGGCCTGCTCAAGCAGGGCGACTCCAAGACCTTCCAGGACAGCGAGAAGATCAACCTCGTGCTCGGCGACGCCGGCGCGATCGATCTGTACGTCAACGGCAAGAAACTCGACGACGACTTCCAGCCCGGCGCGGTGGAGCGCCTGACCTACACCAAGGGCGATCCGCAGGCCGGATGAGCCGGGCGGGCCTTCGGGTGTACGGGGTTGGCGATCTTCGCCAACCCCGTCGACGTTCGCTGTCGGTGGGACAAAGTAGTCTTGAGCCCATGCCTGAACGCCGTACCGTCGCACTCGTCACCCTTGGCTGCGCCCGTAACGAGGTGGACTCGGAGGAGCTCGCAGGCCGCTTGGAGGCGGACGGCTGGCACCTCGTGGAGGACGCCGAGGACGCGGACGTCGCCGTCGTCAACACCTGCGGTTTCGTCGACGCCGCCAAGAAGGACTCCGTCGACGCCCTGCTGGAGGCCAACGACCTCAAGGGGCATGGCAGAACCCAGGCCGTCGTGGCGGTGGGCTGCATGGCCGAGCGGTACGGAAAGGAGCTCGCCGAGGCTCTCCCCGAAGCCGACGGCGTGCTCGGCTTCGACGACTACGCCGACATCTCCGACCGCCTCCAGACCATCCTGAACGGCGGCATCCACGCCTCCCACACCCCGCGCGACCGGCGCAAGCTGCTGCCGATCAGCCCCGCCGAGCGACAGTCCGCGACGGACGTGGCCCTGCCCGGGCACGGCGCGCCCACGGACCTGCCCGAGGGCCTGGCCCCGCAGTCCGGCCCGCGCGCACCCCTGCGCCGACGACTGGACGGCGCCCCCGTCGCCTCGGTCAAGCTCGCCTCCGGCTGCGACCGGCGCTGCTCCTTCTGCGCCATCCCGTCCTTCCGCGGCTCCTTCATCTCGCGCCGGCCGAGCGACGTGCTGAACGAGACGCGCTGGCTGGCCGAGCAGGGCGTCAAGGAGATCATGCTGGTCTCCGAGAACAACACGTCCTACGGCAAGGACCTCGGCGACATCCGGCTGCTGGAGTCGCTGCTGCCCGAGCTCGCCGAGGTCGACGGCCTGGAGCGGGTGCGCGTCAGCTACCTCCAGCCGGCCGAGATGCGTCCCGGTCTGATCGACGTCCTGACCTCCACGCCGAAGATCGCGCCCTACTTCGACCTCTCCTTCCAGCACTCCGCGCCCGGCGTGCTGCGCGCGATGCGCCGCTTCGGCGACACCGACCGCTTCCTGGAACTGCTCGACACCATCCGGAGCAAGGCGCCCCAGGCGGGCGTGCGCTCCAACTTCATCGTCGGCTTCCCCGGTGAGTCCGAGGCCGACCTGGCCGAGCTGGAGCGCTTCCTGAACGGCGCGCGGCTGGACGCGATCGGCGTCTTCGGCTACTCCGACGAGGACGGCACCGAGGCCGCGACCTACGACGACAAGCTCGACGTGGACGTCGTGGCCGAGCGGCTCGCCCGGATCTCCCGGCTCGCCGAGGAACTCGTCTCCCAGCGGGCCGAGGAACGGGTGGGTGAGACCGTGCACGTACTCGTGGAGTCGGTGGACGACGAGGGCGTGCACGGCCGCGGCGAGCACCAGGCCCCGGAGACGGACGGCCAGGTGCTGCTCACATCGGGCGCAGGTCTGAGCGTCGGCCGTATGGTCGAGGCGAAGGTGGTCGGCACGGAAGGCGTCGACCTGGTGGCCGAGCCCCTGCCGGGCTCACTGCACGGTTCGTCGCAGGGTTCGTTCGGGTGTAGTGAGGAGGCGGGCAGATGACGGGTGTTCCGGCATCGGCTGCGGGCGGCTCCTCGCCGGCATCGGCCGCGAGGGCCGACGAGAAGACCGTGGCGGCGCCTTCCGGCGGGTCCGCCGACGTCGCCGCGAGCGCCGATCCGGAGTGCGCCGGCAGGCCGCCACGGGGCGCGAAGCTGGCGGCCGCCGCCGTCAACCAGGCGAGCGTCTGGAACATCGCCAATTTTCTGACGATGCTGCGGCTGGTCCTGGTCCCCGGCTTCGTCGCGCTGATGCTGGCCGACGGCGGCTACGACCCGGCGTGGCGCTCCCTCGCCTGGGCGGCCTTCGCGATCGCCATGATCACCGACCTGTTCGACGGGCACCTGGCACGGGCGTACAACCTCGTCACCGACTTCGGGAAGATCGCCGACCCCATCGCCGACAAGGCGATCATGGGAGCGGCGCTGATCTGCCTCTCCTCGCTCGGCGACCTGCCGTGGTGGGTGACGATCGTGATCCTCGGCCGGGAACTCGGGATCACGCTGCTGCGTTTTCTTGTCATCCGGTACGGCGTCATCCCGGCGAGCCGGGGCGGCAAGCTGAAGACGCTCACGCAGGGCGTGGCGGTCGGGATGTACGTCCTGGCGCTGACGGGCTGGCTGGCCACCCTGAGGTGGTGGGTCATGGCCGCGGCGGTCGTCCTGACCGTGGTGACCGGGCTCGACTATGTGAGACAGGCCATTGTGCTGCGCAGGCAGGGAATCGCCGAGCGCAAGGCGGCGTTGGAGGAGACGGAAGCGTGAGTTCCCCGGCCGCCGACGTGGTGCGACTACTCACGGTGAGCGGATCCACGCTTGCCGTGGCCGAGTCGCTGACCGGTGGTCTGGTCGCGGCGGAGATCACATCGGTGCCCGGAGCGTCCAGGGTGTTCCGCGGGTCGGTCACCGCGTACGCCACCGAGCTCAAGCACGAACTCCTCGGTGTCGACGCCGGTCTGCTCGAGGCCCGCGGTGCGGTGGACGCGCAGGTCGCGGCCCAGATGGCGGTCGGCGTACGCAAGGCGCTCGGCGCCGACTGGGGCGTCGCGACCACCGGCGTCGCCGGCCCCGACCCACAAGACGGACAGCCCGTGGGCACGGTCTTCGTGGCCGTGGACGGGCCGTTCGGGACGGATTCCGGTTCCGCCGCTGGCGGAAAAGTGGAGGCCCTGCGGTTGAACGGCGACCGGGCGGAAATTCGTAGAGAGAGTGTACGGAGCGTACTCGCACTGCTCCTGACAGAGCTTGCGGGCGAACAGACCGGGAACGAGCGGGCACAGGATACGGAACAGAACGGGGGGTTTTGATGTTTGCAGCCCTGAGTGAACACGACATCGCTCCCCGCACGGCCGCAGCGCAAGGCGGTACGGTGGGGCGTGAAGGATGCGGCTACGCGGTCCGAGGAGGGAGCCACCGATGATTCTGCTCCGTCGCCTGCTGGGTGACGTGCTGCGTCGGCAGCGCCAGCGCCAGGGCCGTACTCTGCGCGAAGTCTCCTCGTCCGCCCGAGTCTCACTCGGCTATCTCTCCGAGGTGGAGCGGGGGCAGAAGGAGGCATCCTCCGAGCTGCTCTCCGCCATCTGCGACGCGCTGGACGTACGGATGTCCGAGCTCATGCGGGAAGTGAGCGACGAGCTCGCCCTCGCCGAGCTGGCCCAGTCGGCTGCGGCCACCCCCAGCGAGCCTGTGCCCACGTCGGTTCGTCCGATGCTGGGTTCCGTGTCGGTGACCGGTGTGCCACCGGAGCGGGTGACCATCAAGGCGCCCGCCGAGGCGGTGGACGTGGTCGCGGCGTAGGCCCATGCAGGCACGCGTGTCAGCATGCGTGTAGGCGTGTGAAGCCCCGGCCGGGGCTTCTCCGGGGAGACCCGGGGAAGGTGCGGCCGGGGTTTTTCGCGTCTTCGGCGTGAGGTCCGTTTGCCGGTGTCGGGCACCGAGGTCATCGTGGAGGGGCACGGGCACGGCGGGGGCTGCCGATCACCGGGGGTACGGAGGTTACGGATGTACGTCGTGAAAAGTCCCCTGTCCGACGCCGATCTGAAGACCGTCTCCGAGGCGTTGCAAGGCGCGCTCGTCGATCTGATCGACCTGTCGCTCGTCGCCAAGCAGGTCCACTGGAACGTCGTCGGGCCCCGCTTCCGGTCCGTTCACCTCCAGCTCGACGAGGTCGTGGACGTCGCTCGCGCGCACTCCGACACCGTGGCCGAGCGGGCCTCGGCGCTGGGCGTCTCACCGGACGGGCGAGCGGTGACGGTGGCCGCCGGCAGCGGGATCGGTGCGGTGTCGGCGGGGTGGATCAAGGACTCCGACGCGGTCGGGGCGCTGGTCGCCGCGCTGGGGGCGGTGATCACCCGGATGAGGGAACGGGTGGCTGCCACGGGTGAGGCGGATCCGGTGAGCCAGGACATCTTCATCGGGATCACCGCCGATCTGGAGAAGCACCATTGGATGTTCCAGGCGGAGAACGCGTGACGGCCCTTGTGGGGTGGGAGCGGTGTGGGGCGCGGGGCGCAGGGTGCCTGCGGGAGGCGGTCGGCCCGGGTGATGCGCCGGTGTGGCATCCGTGCGCCCTGCCGGGGGTGCGGGTGGGCGCTTAGCGTCGTCCTCTTCGGAGGTACGCGGTCCGGTCCGCAGACGCGCGGACTTACGGATGTCGTGGACTGATGTCGTGGGTGGACTCGGCGCGAGGATCGGGCTGGAGGTGACGGCCATGGCGGGACGAATAGTGGGGCGGGGGGCCGTTCTCGGGCTCGGCCTGGGACTGGGCGCGGTGTGGTGGTGGGCCGTGGTGAGGCTCGCCGTGCTGCCCGACGCCGGGGCGCTGGAGGGAGCGGTCGTCGCGGGAGGCTGGGGGCTGAGCCTGCTGCCGGTGCACTGCGTGGCGAAGGCGCGGGCTGTGGGGGCGGTGGGGGAGGGGCGGTGGAGGGCTGCTTGGCGGGGGGGCGGGGGGGCGGGAGGCGGGTGAGGGTGCTGGGGAGACGGTGGGATAGGTGGCTGGGTGGGAGTGGATGAGGGAACGAGGCTTGGGCGGGCTTTGGGGGTACGGCCGTGTGGGACTGGGGTCCGTGCGGGCTGGGAGCGAGGCTGAGCGGCAACGGGGGCATGGGCCGGCTGGGGTGGGGTGTGATGGACGTGCTGGGGGTTGGATTGCGGGCGGAGACGGGGTGCGGGCCGGGGAGGTGGGCCGTTGCGGGGTCGCGGCCCGGGACGGAGACCGGGTGGGTTTCCGGGCGCGGTGCACAGTGCGTCGAGGCGGGCCTGTGCGGGGTGCGCTCGGGAGGCAGGCGCCCGGGGGAGGCCGGGGGATCCCGGAGGTGAGTGCTGAGCCGGTGCGGGCTGCGGAGGTGGGACCCGGTGTCGATGACCCGGAGGGGCTACGGGGTTGGGGCTTGAGGTGGGGCGGGCTGTGGAGGCGGAGGAGTTGGGGATGGGGGAGCTGGGGGTGAGGTCTGAGGGTGTAGTTGGGTGGGGGTTGGCCAGGGCGTTCGCAAGGGCGGCGGTTACCAGGGCATGGCTACGCCGCCGTTCGGGCGGAGGATCTGGCCCGTTGTGAATGCCGATGCGTCCGAGGCCAGGTGGAGGACCGCGTGGGCGATGTCCTCCGGTTCGCCGACCCGGCCCAGCGGCGACATGCGGGACATGACCGCCTCGGTGTGGGCCTGTGCGGCGGTGTCGTGACGGTCGGTCATGGGGGTGCGGATCCAGCCCGGCGCGACGGCGTTGACGCGGATGCCGTAGCGGCCGACCTCCGTCGCCAGCGTCTTCGTCAACTGGACCACGGCCGCCTTGGCGACGCCGTAGCAGAGCAGCCCGGGGCCCCCGGTGTCCACCGCGCCCGAGGCCATGGTGACGATGCTGCCGCCGGTTTCGCGCGCCAGCATCAGACGGGCCGCCTCCTGGCAGGCGTACAGCACGCCCTTGAAGTTGACGGCGAAAACCCGGTCCAGGTCCGCGTCCTCGGTCTCCAGGACCGGGCTGCTGTGCATGATGCCGGCGACCGCGGCCATGACGTCCAGCCGCTCGCAGGATTCCACGGCCTGCCGGACCTGGACGCGGTCGGTGACGTCGAGATGGTGGGTGCGGGCGGTTCCGCCCTGGTCCTTGATCAGCGTCGCCGTCTCGTGCAGGCCCTGCGCGTCCAGGTCCGCGCCGTGCACGGTGGCGCCCGACTGGGCGAGCAGTACGGCGCAGGCGCGGCCGATTCCGCTCGCGGCGCCGGTGACGAATGCGGTGCGTCCGGTGAGGTCGTACGCCTTCACGGCCATGAAGGGACGGTACGAGGATTTCTGACGGTCCGTCAATTGTGGTGCGCATACCTTGCGGGACATCAGCGCGCGGTTCCTCGGCGGATGCGCTGGGCCGACGCAGAACCCGGGGGCGGGGCGGGGCCCGTCTGGCAGGTGGGGCACCAGTAGGTCGGGCGCTCGCGGGAGCCGTCGCCCTGGTCCGCCGCGCGGACCGGTGTTCCGCAGCGCAGACAGGGGCGGGGCGCCCGGCCGTAGACGAACAGGTCCTGGCCCCGGCGGCCCGTCGTGCTGCGGACCGGACGGTCGCGATTGGTCTCCAGCAACCTCTTCGCGAGCGCGGGCAGTTTCGCGGCGCGGGCAGCGGGGAACGCGCCCACCGGAAGCCAGGAGGTGACGCCGAGGACGAAGCAGAGCTCGCTCTTGTAGATGTTGCCGATGCCGGCGAGGTTGCGCTGATCGAGGAGGGCCTCGCCGAGAGGGCGGGCCGGGTCCGTGAGGAGGTTGGCGAGGGCTTGCTCGGGGTTCCAGTCGGGGCCCAGCAGGTCGGGGCCCAGGTGGCCGACGACGCGTTCCTCGTCGGTGGTGCGCAGGAGGTCGAGGACGGGGAGGCGGTAACCGACGGCGGTGCGGTCGTGGGTCCCGAGGATCACCCGGATCTGGTGTGCCGGTCCCCCGGTCCACCGCTGGTCGGGTCCGTACACCTTCCAGCAGCCGTCCATCCGCAGGTGCGAGTGGAGGGTCAGGCCGCCCTCGATGCGGGTGAGGAGGTGTTTTCCGCGCGGGGTGACCTCCAGGACGGTGCGGCCGGTGAGGTCGGCGGTCGCGTACTTGGGGACCCGGAGATCCGAGCGGATCAGCGTCTTGCCCGCGAGGGCGTCGTGCAGTCGCCTCGCGGCCTGCCAGACCGTGTCACCTTCGGGCATGCGTCAAGGGTGGCACGCGAGTCGCTCCAGGGCAGGATGCGGTTGCGCGGGACGTGGTTGCGCGGGACGTGGTTGTCATGCGCGCAGCCGCAGGCCCCGTGGGGTCGCGATGAAGCCCGCTCCTTCCAGGAGGGCGCCGATGGGGGAGGTGAGGGCCGAGACGCCGTTGACGCGCTCCACGGTGACCGTGCCGAGTGAGCCCGCGCGTGCGGCCTCCGCGAGGGCCTCCGCGGCGGTGTCCAGGCGAGGGTCGCCGGCGGGCGTGCCCTCGCCGTCCGGGACGGAGGGCCAGGCCAGCAGGGTCTTGCCGCCGCGCTCCATGTAGAGCGTCAGTTCGCCGTCGACGAGGACCACCAGGGAGCCGGCTTTGCGGCCCGGCTTGTGCCCGGCGCCGCTCGGCGGTTCGGGCCAGCCCAGGGCGGCGCCGTACGCGTTCGCCGGGTCGGCGGCGGCGAGGACGACGGCGCGGGCGGCGAGGGAGCTGCCGGCTCCGTGGTTGCGGTCATGCGCGCGACCGGGGTGAGCGCGGCCGGGGTGGCCCGAGCCGTTCGCGAAGCCGCTGCCTCCTCGGGGGCCGGCTGCGCCTGGGGAGGCGAAGTCGCGGGGCGAGACGTGGTCACCGGGCGAGGCGGGGGCTCCCGGGGCGTCGAAGCGGGCGTCGAAGGGGGTGTCGAGATCGGGGAGGACATCCCACATGTCGGCGGCCGGGGAGTCGCCGGGCAGGCCGTTGGGGAGGTTCCCGGGGAACGCGAAGTCGTCCCGCGTGCCCGCTGCCGGGTTCGGGACGGGCAGGGGCTCGCCGCGGTCTCGGGCGTTTGCGACCGCGCGCAGTCGGTCCACCGCGCCGTCCATGGCGAACTGTGCGGCGCCGAGGCCCTCGACGACGTATCCGCGACGGGCCTGACCGCTCTCCTCGAAGACGGACAGGACGCGGTACGCCGCCGAGAAGCCGCCCTCGACGCCCTCGGCGGCTACCGCGCCCCGGGTGACCACGCCGTGCCGGTCGAGGAGCGTGCGGGCGAGTGCATGGGCGCGGACCGTCAGGTCGGGCTCGTGGGCCGGCAGGAGGGACCAGCGGCCGGCGACGGTCGGCGGACCGCTGCGGGAGGCGGGGCGGGCCACGGCCGTCAACGAGCCGTAGCGGCCGCGCGGGACCGTCCGCCTGGCGCGGTGGGCCGTGGAGCCGGCCGTGCGGCCCGAGCCCAGCAGGGAGCGCATCGGGGCGAGCGTGTCGTTGGTGAGCCGACCGGACCAGGCCAGATCCCAGACGGCGTCGGCGAGTTGGGGGTCGCTGGCGTCGGGGTGGGTGGTGGCGCGGACATGGTCGGCGATCTGGCGGAAGAACAGGCCGTAGCCGCCGGAGAGTGCGTCCAGGACGGAGCTGCGCAGTGCCGTCGGCTCCAGGGGGTGGGGCGGAGGGAGCAGCAGGGGCGCCGTGTCCGCCACGTACAGGGAGACCCAGCCGTCCTTCCCGGGGAGGGCGCCGGCCCCGGCCCAGAGCACCTCGCCGGCCGCGGTGAGTTCGTCGAGCATCGCCGGGGAGTAGTCCCGTACGCGCGACGGCAGGACGAGCTTCTCCAGGGCCGAGGCGGGCACCGACGCGCCCTGCAACTGCTCGACGGCGCGCACCAGTCCGTCGACGCCGCGCAGGGAGTGGCCCTTGCCGATGTGCTGCCACTGGGGAAGGAACTGGGCGAGCGCGGGCGGCGGGACCGGCTCCACTTCGTGTCGCAGCGCGGCCAGGGAGCGGCGGCGCAGCCTGCGCAGGACCGTCGCGTCGCACCACTCCTGGCCGATGCCGGCCGGATGGAACTCGCCCTGGACGACGCGCCCGCTCGCCGCGAGCCGCTGGAGGGCGCCGTCGGTCACGGCGACGCCGAGGCCGAAGCGGGCGGCCGCGTGGGTGGAGGTGAAGGGGCCGTGGGCACGGGCGTAGCGCGCGAGGAGGTCGCCGAGGGGGTCCTTGACCGGTTCCGTGAAGGCCTCCGGCACGCCTACCGGCAGGGCTGTGCCGAGCGCGTCGCGCAGGCGGCCGGCGTCCTCGATGGCGGCCCAGTGGTCGGTGCCGGCGATCCGGACCCGGATGGCGCGGCGGGCGGCGGCCAGCTCCTGCGCCCAGTGCGGCTGCGCGCCGCGCTCGGCCAACTCGGCCTCGGTGAGCGGGCCGAGGAGGCGCAGAAGGTCCGCGACGCTTTCGGTGTCCTTCGCCCGGCGGTCCTCGGTGAGCCACTGGAGTTCTCGTTCCAGTTCGGTGAGGACCTCGGCGTCGAGCAGTTCGCGCAGTTCCGCCTGGCCGAGCAGTTCGGCCAGCAGACGGGAGTCCAGGGAGAGGGCGGCGGCGCGGCGCTCGGCGAGCGGGGAGTCCCCCTCGTAGAGGAACTGGGCGACATAGCCGAAGAGAAGGGACCGGGCGAAGGGGGACGGCTCCGGGGTGGTGACCTCGACCAGCCGTACTCTGCGGGACTCCAGGTCGCCCATCAGCTCCACGAGACCGGGGACGTCGAAGACGTCCTGGAGGCACTCGCGGACCGCCTCCAGGACGATCGGGAACGAGCCGAACTCGCTCGCTACCTGGAGCAGTTGGGCGGCGCGCTGGCGCTGCTGCCACAGCGGGGTGCGCTTGCCCGGGCTGCGGCGCGGCAGCAGCAGCGCGCGGGCGGCGCACTCGCGGAAGCGTGCCGCGAACAGGGCCGAGCCGCCGACCTGGTCGGTGACGATCTGGTCGACCTCGCCCTTGTCGAAGACGACGTCCGCCGCGCCGACCGGCGCCTGTTCGGCGTCGTATTCCGTGCCGGCCTTCATCGGCTCCTGGTCTAGGAGGTCCAGGCCCATGAGGTCGGCGTCGGGCAGCCGCAGGACGATGCCGTCGTCCGCGTGCATGACCTGGGCGTCCATGCCGTACCGCTCGGAGAGCTTGGCACCGAGGGCGAGGGCCCAGGGGGCGTGGACCTGGGCGCCGAAAGGGGAGTGGACGACGACCCGCCAGTCGCCCAGTTCGTCCCGGAAGCGCTCCACGACGATCGTGCGGTCGTCCGGGACATGACCGCAGGCCTGCCGCTGTTCGTCCAGGTAGGAGAGCACGTTGTCGGCCGCCCACGCGTCCAGGCCCGCGGTGAGCAGGCGGAGCCGGGCGTCCTCCTTGGGCAGGGAGCCGACCTCGCGCAGGAACGCGCCCACCGCGCGGCCGAGCTCGAGCGGGCGGCCCAGCTGGTCGCCCTTCCAGAACGGCAGCCGTCCCGGGACGCCGGGGGCCGGAGAGACCAGGACACGGTCACGGGTGATGTCCTCGATGCGCCAGGAGCTGGTGCCGAGCGTGAAGACGTCGCCCACGCGGGACTCGTAGACCATCTCCTCGTCGAGCTCGCCGACCCGGCCGCCGCCCTTCTTGGGGTCGGCGCCCGCCAGGAAGACGCCGAAGAGGCCCCGGTCGGGGATCGTGCCACCGGAGGTGACGGCGAGGCGCTGGGCGCCCGGGCGGCCGGTGATCGTGCCCGCGACGCGGTCCCACACCACGCGCGGGCGCAGCTCGGCGAACGCGTCGGACGGGTACCGGCCCGCCAGCATGTCCAGGACGGCCGTGAACGCGGACTCCGGCAGCGAGGCGAAGGGGGCGGCGCGGCGGACCACGGCCAGCAGGTCGTCCACCTGCCAGGTGTCGAGGGCCGTCATGGCGACGAGCTGTTGTGCCAGGACGTCCAGCGGGTTGGCGGGGACCTTCAGGGACTCGATCGAGCCCGTGCGCATCCGCTCCGTGACCACGGCCGCCTGTACGAGGTCACCGCGGTACTTCGGGAAGACGACGCCGGTGGACACCGCGCCCACCTGGTGTCCCGCGCGGCCGACGCGCTGGAGACCGGAGGCCACGGACGGCGGGGACTCCACCTGGACGACGAGATCCACCGCGCCCATGTCGATGCCGAGCTCGAGGCTGGAGGTCGCCACGACGGCGGGCAGCCGGCCCGCCTTGAGGTCCTCCTCCACGAGCGCGCGCTGCTCCTTGGAGACCGAGCCGTGGTGGGCGCGCGCGATGACGGCCGGGGCGCCCTGGGCCGCGCCCGAGCCGCCCATGAGCTGCGCGGGGGAGTGATGCTCGTCCAGGGGCTCGCCGGTGGCCCGCTCGTAGGCGATCTCGTTGAGCCGGTTGCACAGGCGCTCGGCGAGCCGACGGGAATTGGCGAAGACGATCGTGGAGCGATGGGCCTGGACGAGGTCGGCGATCCGCTCCTCTACATGCGGCCAGATCGACGGGCGCTCAGCCCCTTCGGAGCCGTCGGCGACCGGGGAGCCGCCCAGCTCGCCCAGGTCCTCCACGGGGACGACGACCGAGAGGTCGAACTCCTTGCCGGACTTCGGCTGGACGATCTCCGCCTTGCGCTGCGGGGAGAGGTAGCGCGCCACCTCGTCGACCGGCCGGACCGTCGCCGAGAGGCCGATGCGGCGGGCCGGCCTCGGCAGCAGTTCGTCGAGCCGCTCCAGGGAGAGCGCCAGGTGAGCGCCGCGCTTGGTGCCCGCCACCGCGTGCACCTCGTCCAGAATCACCGTCTCGATGCCGGTCAGCGCGTCGCGCGTGGCCGACGTCAGCATGAGGAACAGGGACTCGGGGGTCGTGATCAGGATGTCCGGCGGGCGCGTGGACAGCGCGCGGCGCTCGGCGGGCGGGGTGTCGCCGGAGCGGATACCGACCTTGACCTCCGGCTCGGGCAGGCCGAGACGCACGGACTCCTGACGGATACCCGTCAGGGGGCTGCGCAGGTTGCGCTCCACGTCGACCGCGAGCGCCTTGAGCGGGGACACGTAGAGGACTCGGCAGCGCTTCTTCGGGTCGGCGGGCGCGGGTGTCGAGGCCAGCTGGTCCAGGGCGGCGAGGAAGGCGGCCAGCGTCTTGCCGGAGCCGGTCGGGGCCACCACCAGCACGTCCGAACCCTCGCCGATGGCCTGCCACGCGCCGGCCTGGGCCGCGGTGGGCGCGGAGAACGCCCCCGTGAACCAGCCGCGGGTCGCGGGGGAGAAGCCGTCGAGGGCTCGGTGCGCGGAGCTGACCATGAGTCCATCCTGCACCCGCCCACTGACAATGGCCCTGAGCTGCGACTTTGCGGGGTGGGGCGGGGGCGGGGCGGGACCGGGCGGGGCGGGGGCCACGTCGGGGCTGCGGTGCGCTTCCGTTCGTGCGGGTCGCCGAGCCGCGGACCGCGAGGCAACGCCGTGGCCGTGGGCCTCGCGGGTCTCGGGTGCCGCGGCTCGGCCCGGGGTCAGCCGATGGTGCGGCCGTAGGCCCGCAAAGTGCGTAGCGCCTCGATCGTCACCACGGGGCGTGCCTCGATGGCGGTGCCGGGCGCCCAGCGGCGCCAGCGGATGGGCCAGCCGCCGTCCTTCTGCTGCTCGTCGGCGAGGTGATCCAGGGAGGTGGTCATCTCGTCGTCGGTGAACCACGCGCGCGCGAGGGAGTGCGGTGTCCGCGCGAAGTCGTACGGGAAGTGGTGCTCGCCGGGTGCGTAACCGGGGGCGACCGGGTACGCGTCCAGGTGGTCCGGGTCCAGCGCGGCGAGCCGCTGGGTGCGCACCAGCCGGCCCAGGCGGTCGGCGGCCGCCTCCGCGCGCGGGCGGTCGGGGGCGGAGTCCAGGAAGGCCACGGCGGCCTCGATCTCGTACGGATGGGACCGCTCCAGGGAGTCCACCGCCTGCCAGCAGAAGTCCGTCGCCCTGAACAACCAGGCGTGCCACACCTCGTTGCGGTGCAACAGGCCCACCACCGGCCCGGTGGACAGGAGTTCGCTGGGTGGGTCGTCCACGATCGGGATGAACGGGGCCGCCGGATAACCGCGCTGGCTGGGATGGATCGCCGGCAACGCGCCGTCACCGGTGGAGACGGACGTGAGGTAGCGGCACACCCGCTCCACGCGGCGGCCGCCGAGCCGCCCGATGGAGTCCAGGACGCGCAGGGCGTGCGCGGTGTGCAGGGGCTGGCTGACGGGACCGCGCAGATCGGGCTCCAGCGCGTGGCCGTATCCGCCGTCCTCGTTGAGGTAGGCGTCGAGGGCGGTCTCGACGGGATCGGCGGCGCCGTGCAGGAAGTCGTGTGCGAAGAGGCGCTGTTCCAGCACGCGCGCGGTGAGCCAGACGAATTGCTCGGCGCGCAAGAGCGGGGAGTGCGCCGAGGGCGTCGGGGGGAGTGGGGATGCTCCGGTTTCGGCCATGCGTCGACCGTAGGGCGGAAAGCGGTCTCGGCAGGCGCTCCCGGCGGGGCGCACCCCCGGGCGCGGGATACTGGTGTCATGCGGTTGACGGTCTTCTGGCAGCGGATGGACGAGCACTTCGGTACGGGGTACGCGGAAACCTTCGCGCGCGATCACGTGATGACGGAGCTCGGCGGGCGCACGGTGCACGGGGCGCTGGCGGACGGCTGGGAGGCCAAGGACGTGTGGCGCGTGGTGTGCCTGGTGATGAACGTTCCCCAGGAGATGCGCTGATCCGAGAGCGAAGATCGCAGGCGGCTCCCCGATTGTCGGTGGCGTAGGCGAGACTTGCTCCGTGGCACCCACTGACGAGACCGGGCACGACGCCCGGAACGCATCCTCGCTCGGCACGACACCGCCCACCGGGCCGCCCCCGGCCGACGGCGGCGCCGTGCACGGCGTGGGCATGCCGCGCTGGCTTCCGCGCGCCATGGTGCTCGCGCTGGCCCTCCTCGGTGTGTTCCAACTGGGCATCTGGGCCTTTCACCAGCTCATCGGCCTGTTGCTCAACATCCTCATCGCGTTCTTCCTGGCGCTCGCGATAGAACCCGCGGTCAGTCGGATGGCCGCCCGCGGGATGCGCAGGGGGTTCGCCACATTCCTCGTCTTCTTCGGCGGCCTGATCGTGGTGGCCGGCTTCTTCACGCTGCTCGGCTCGATGCTCGCCGGACAGATCATCAAGATGATCGAGGGCTTCCCGGAGTACCTCGACTCCGTGATCAACTGGGTCAACAGCACGTTCCACACCGAACTCAGGCGGGTGGACGTCCAGGAGGGCCTGCTCCACTCCGAGTGGCTGAAGAAGTACGCCCAGAACAGTGCAGCCGGCGTTCTGGACGTCTCCACGCAGGTCCTCGGCGGTCTCTTCCAACTGCTCACGATCGCCCTGTTCTCGTTCTACTTCGCCGCCGACGGGCCGCGCCTGCGCCGCGGACTGTGCTCCGTCCTGCCGCCCGCCAAGCAGGCCGAGGTGCTGCGCGCGTGGGAGATCGCCGTCGACAAGACAGGCGGCTACCTCTACTCCCGCGGGCTGATGGCGTTGATCTCCGGCGTCGCGCACTACATATTGCTCCAGGTCCTCGGCATCCCGTACGCGCCCGTGCTCGCCGTCTGGGTGGGCGTGGTCTCGCAGTTCATCCCCACCATCGGCACCTATCTCGCGGGCGCCCTGCCCATGTTGATCGCCTTCACGGTCTCGCCCCTGTACGCACTGTGGGTGCTGATCTTCGTCGTGGTCTACCAGCAGTTCGAGAACTACATGCTGCAACCCAAGCTGACCTCGAAGACCGTCGACATCCACCCCGCCGTCGCCTTCGGCTCCGTCATCGCCGGCACCGCCCTCCTGGGCGCCGTCGGCGCGCTGATCTCCATCCCGGCGGTAGCCACGCTCCAGGCGTTCCTGGGCGCCTACGTGAAGCGCTACGACGTCACGGACGATCCCCGTGTCCACGGGCACCGACGCCGTGGCGAGGGCCCGGGACCGCTTGCCCGCGCGCGGCGCATGTGGGCGCGGGTGCGGCCCCCGGTCGACGGGTCGCGGGAAGAGTCAGGCTGAGGTCCGGCGCGGGAGTCGCGGAGTCGGCGGGAGTCAGTACGTGAGGACGGCCCACAGCCCGGCCGCGGCCACCGCCGCCGCGTAGCAGCCCACCGCCGCGGCCACGATCCGCCACCGCACCGGCTCGCTCCAGGACGTGCGGGACAGCAGCCAGGACAGCGCGGGCAGTACCAGGACGGCATGCAGGCTGACCCCGTGCAGGGGCTTGAGCGGCGCCGTCGAGTCGTACGCCGCCTCCTGGTGCCCGGCGTGGGTGAGCACGACGCCGCGCGCGATCATCGCGGCCCCCGAGGCGAGCGCGACCAGCAGGATCGCGAAACCGGACCGCACCGCGAGGGCCATCCCGGCCGGGCCCGTGGGCCGATGCCGGAAGGACGCCACGGCGAACACGGTGAGCAGCGCCACGAGGACGCCGCCGCCGACCGCGAGCGTCATGGACATCGCCGTGTCGAAGGGGGTCTCCATGTCCAGGTGCGAGGGCACTGCGCGCCACGCCTGGAGGGTGATGCCCCCGACCTCCACGACGCAGTCGGCGGCGAACACGCCGAGCAGCGCCGTGCGCAGCCGCGGGTCCATCCGCAGATACGACGTGACCCGGACGACCGCCAGGAGCGTCACTCCGAAGGAGAGCCCGAAGGTCACCGGCTTGCGCCAGGAGACGGGGCCGTTCCAGGGGCCGCCGTCGACGGCGAAGACCGCGAGGTGGACGAGCCCGGAGAGGACCAGGAGCAGCGCTGTCGCCTCGCAGAGGCGGTCCAGGCGGTCCAGGCGGTCCAGGCGGTCCAGGCGGTTCCGCGGGTGCAGGAGCGGGAGGGGGAGCGGGAGTGGGGGCGGGCTCAGATGCCCGGTTCCGGCTTCGCCGCGGGTCTGCGCGGTCTTCTGCTCGTCCATGTGCCGAGCGTCCCGGCTGCCTGGTGCGCCGTCGTCGTCCTGCCGAAGACACCCGCCGTACGCCCGGTGAAGCAGCCGGGAGTCCTGGGGCCGGGGACGGGGCCGGGGTGGGATCCGTGGCCGGAGCCGGGGCGTTGTCGGTGAGTGAACGTAGCCTCGGAAGTGCGCCGTGGTGCGCTTGACACAAAAATCGAACATCCATTCTGATGGAGGCTCCGGTGAGGCTCTCGGTGGGTATTCCATCCCGTTTTGGACGGATAGGCACCTGAGTTATCCACAGGCCGGACCGGCGTCGGGGCGCATTGTCAGTGGCAGGCGTTAGCGTCTTTGACGTGAAGCGATCGACTCAAGCAAACCGGGTGGAACCCATGGCAGGAACCGACCGCGAGAAGGCACTGGATGCCGCACTCGCACAGATTGAACGGCAGTTCGGCAAGGGCGCAGTGATGCGCCTCGGCGAGCGGCCGAACGAGCCCATCGAAGTCATCCCCACCGGGTCGACCGCACTGGACGTCGCCCTCGGCGTCGGCGGTCTGCCGCGCGGCCGCGTGGTGGAGGTGTACGGCCCGGAGTCCTCCGGTAAGACGACGCTGACGCTGCACGCGGTGGCGAACGCGCAGAAGGCCGGCGGCCAGGTCGCGTTCGTGGACGCGGAGCACGCCCTCGACCCCGAGTACGCCAAGAAGCTCGGCGTCGACATCGACAACCTGATCCTGTCCCAGCCGGACAACGGCGAGCAGGCCCTGGAGATCGTGGACATGCTGGTCCGCTCCGGCGCCCTCGACCTGATCGTCATCGACTCCGTCGCCGCGCTCGTCCCGCGCGCGGAGATCGAGGGCGAGATGGGCGACAGCCACGTCGGCCTCCAGGCCCGTCTGATGAGCCAGGCGCTGCGGAAGATCACCAGCGCGCTCAACCAGTCCAAGACCACCGCGATCTTCATCAACCAGCTCCGCGAGAAGATCGGCGTGATGTTCGGCTCTCCGGAGACCACGACCGGTGGCCGGGCCCTGAAGTTCTACGCGTCGGTGCGGCTCGACATCCGCCGCATCGAGACGCTGAAGGACGGCACCGACGCGGTCGGCAACCGCACCCGCGTCAAGGTCGTCAAGAACAAGGTCGCCCCGCCCTTCAAGCAGGCCGAGTTCGACATCCTCTACGGGCAGGGCATCAGCCGCGAGGGCGGCCTGATCGACATGGGCGTGGAGAACGGCTTCGTCCGCAAGGCCGGCGCCTGGTACACGTACGAGGGCGACCAACTCGGGCAGGGCAAGGAGAACGCCCGTAACTTCCTGAAGGACAACCCCGACCTCGCCAACGAGATCGAGAAGAAGATCAAGGAGAAGCTGGGCGTCGGCGTCCGTCCGGAGGAGCCCGCCGCCGCGCCGGGCACAGACGCGGCGGTGACTGCGGGCGCGCCGGCGGACGACGCCGCCAAGGCGGTTCCCGCTCCCGCCGCCAAGGCAGCCAAGACCAAGGCCCCGGCTGCCAAGAGCTGATCCGTGACGCGACGAACGGACTGGGCCGAGTACGTCCACCCCTCCCCTCCCCGGGAGGCGGGGAGCGGGGTCGACGTCGGCTTCGCCCAGAGCGGCGACGATCGGGACGATCGGTCGGAGGGCGGTCGGCGCCGGAGCGAGGGGGCGGACGGCGACGACAGGCCCCGTGGCGGCCGGGCACGGCGCGGCGGCGAGGGCGGCCCACAGGGCGGACGTGGGCGCCGCCGACGCGGCTTCGGAGAACCGCCCGCCGAGGACGGAGGCGCCTCTTCCTCGTCGAGGGCCGAGCAGGGGGAGCCTTCAGGGGACCCGGCTGAGCGGGCACGGGCGATCTGCCTGCGCCTGCTCACCGGGACCCCGCGCACGCGGAAGCAACTCGCCGACGCCCTGCGCAAGCGGGAGATCCCGGACGACGTGGCGGAGGAGGTGCTCTCGCGGTTCGAGGAGGTCGGGCTGATCAACGACAGCGCCTTCGCGGACGCCTGGGTGGAGTCCCGGCACCACGGCAGAGGGCTGGCCCGGCGGGCGCTCGCCCAGGAGCTGCGGACCAAAGGGGTCGACTCGACCCTGATCGAGGAGGCCGTCGCCCAGCTCGACTCCGAACAGGAAGAGGAGACGGCGCGCGAACTCGTCGCCCGCAAGCTGCGCTCGACGCGCGGCCTCGACCGCGACAAACGACTGCGCCGCTTCGCCGGCATGCTCGCGCGCAAGGGCTACCCCGAGGGCATGGCCCTGCGGGTGGTCCGGCAGGCGCTGGAGGAGGAGGGCGAGGACACGGAGTTCCTGGAGGACGACGGGTTCTGAGCCTGGCGAGGGCGGTGTGCGGGCTTCCGCCTTCAGGGCTTCGCTTTCAGGGCTTCGCTTTCAGGGCTTCGCTTTCAGGGCTTCCGCCTTCGCCGGATGGCTCGGTTCCGGACACGGTAGACGCGCGGGGGCGCCGATCGCGTCCAGAACAGAGCACGCCCGGATCGACCGCCGGCCCGGCACCGAGTACCGCACACCCTCCCTTCCGCCGGGCATGAGCCACGTCTCCAGCCCGCCCGCGAGGTGCCGGCTTCCCAGCCTCGGGGTGGGGATAACCCCCCACTGAGGACGCCGGACCACCTCAGTGCACAAGGGTCCGTGCACAGGCGACTGTGTACGCATGTCCAAGGAACCCGGTGCCAAAGAGCCCTCCGAGGCGCACACCTCCACGGCCTCCGTCGAACTCGGCGATCTCGCCGCGCTCAAGGCGCTCGCGCAGCCACGCCGTCAGCGCATGCTCGAACACCTCACCCTGCACGGCCCCGCCACCTCGGCGACCCTCGCCCGGGCTCTCGGCCTGAACACCGGATCCACCAGCTACCACCTGCGCGAGCTGGCCAGGTACGGCTTCGTCGAGGAGACGGACGGGGCGGACGGAACGGATAGGGCGGCCGGGGCGGTAGCCGGGGAGAGGCCCGCGCACAAGGGTGCGGAGACAGCCGAGGCGCGGCGTGCTGAGCCCTCCGCGCACCGCGAGCGCTGGTGGCGGGCGGTCCCCGGCGACCTGCGGTTCCCGCCGCGCAGCCGTCAGAGTCCCGAGATGCGGCACGTCATGGACGAGCTGAACCACCATGCCTACGCGGCCGACCTGGACCTCTTCGAACGGCTCCAGCGGGACGCGGACGACGCCGACCCGTGGGCGGACGCCTTCCCCTACTCGCGCGGCAGCATCCGGCTCACGCTGCCCGAACTCCGGGAGTTCTTCGAGGAGTACATCGCCCTCCTCAACCGCTACAAGCGACCCGACTCCGAGACCCCGCCGGATGCGCGCACCCTGCTCACCCGCTTCCTCGCCTTCCCCGCTCCCGCACGCGAGACCCGCGACACCCTCGACGCCCGCAACACACGAGAGGCCGACCCCTCATGATGCTGCGCTACGCCCTGAAGACCGTCCGCGCCCGGAAGGCGGGCTTCTCAGGCGCCTTCGTCGCGCTGATGTGCGCAGCCGCCCTGATCACCGCATGCGGCACCCTCCTGGAGACGGGGCTGCGGGGCGTCATCAGTACCGAGCGCTACGCCGCGGCCCCGGTCGTGGTCTCCGCCGACCAGAACGTCCACCGGACCACCGTCAAGCACAAGAAGGGCAAGACCAAGGTCAAGCACAAGGCCAAACCCATCGCCGAACGCGCCTGGCTCCCCGCAGACCTCGAGCGCAGGCTGGTCACCACACCCGGTGTCGCCCGCGTGATCCCCGAACTCACCTTCCTCGCAGAGCCGTTGACCCCCGACGGCGCCCCGGCGGCGGCCGACGACAGACCCGCCTACGGGCACGCCTGGGAGTCCGCCGCGCTGACGCCGTACCGCCTCACTGCCGGCACCGCTCCCGCAGCCGCCACCGACGTGGTCGTCGACAGCGACCTCGCCACCCGCGCCCACCTCGCACCCGGCGACCGGCTCACGGTTCAGTCGACCCAGGCACCGCGCACCTACCGCGTCTCCGGTATCGCTTCCCCCGCCCCCGTCCCCGCACCCTCCTCCTCCACCCCCACCTCGTCCTCCGTGCGCCACCAGAGCGCCCTCTTCTTCTCCGCCGTCGAGGCCCGCCGTCTCGCCGCACACCCCGGGCAGGTCACCGCGTTCGGAGTGGTCCCCGAGGCGGGCATCGAGCCGGGCCGGCTCCGGGATGCCGTGGCCACGGCGCTGCGCGGCACCGGTGCTCAGGTCAGCGCCGGTGACGCCCGTGGTCCGGTCGAGTTCCTGGACGCCGCCGCGGCCCGCACCAAGCTGGTCAGCATCGGCGGAGCGATGGGCGGCACCTCGCTGCTCGTGGCGGTTCTCGTGGTCGTCGGGACGTTCGCGCTCTCCGTCCAGCAGCGACAGCGCGAACTCGCCCTGCTGCGTGCCATCGCCGCCACCTCGGGGCAGATCCGCAGGCTCCTCGGGCGCGAGGCGCTGATCGTCGGCTCGGCCGCGGGCACGGCCGGAGCACTCCTCGGACTGCCCCTGGGCGGCTGGCTGCACGGCAGGTTCGTCGCCCTGGGCGCCGTGCCCGCCACGCTCCAGCACACCGTGAGCGGGTTCCCTCCCCTCGCCGCCGTCGCCGCGACCCTGTTCGGTGCCTGGGGCTCGGCACGGATCGCCTCCCGCCGGGTGTCCCGGATCCGCCCGGCCGAAGCGCTCGCCGAGGCCCGTACCGAGCGCACCCGCCCTGCCTGGGGTCGCATCCTGGCAGGTCTGCTGCTGTTCGCCGCCGGTGCTGTCCTCGTCGCTGTGCTGAGCGTCCTGCGTACCGAGCCCGCGTCGACGCCCGTGACGTTCCTCGCCGTCGTCGTGCTGTCCACCTCCGTCGCTCTGCTCGGGCCGCTCCTGGTCAAGACGGCCGTCCTTCTCCTGGCCCGCCCACTGCGCCTGACCGGTCCCTCCGGCAGGCTCGCCACCGCCAACCTTCGCGGCAACGCCGTCCGTATGGCCTCGGTCGTCACCCCTCTCACCCTGCTCATCGGTATGACCTGCACGGTCCTCTTCGTGCAGCCCACTCTCGGCGACGCGGCCCGCGCCCAGGCCCGCGACGGCGTCCGCGCCGACTGGGTCGTCGCCTCCCAGGGGCCCGGCGTCCCGAGCGCCGCGGCACGACGACTCCGTACGCGACACGACGTCGTCACCGAAGTGGTCCGTACGACCGTCCGGGTCGGGCTCGACAAGTACGCGGCCCAGGGCGTCACTCCGGGCGGCCTCACCCGTACCTGGGATCCGGACGTCACCGCCGGTTCCCTCGACAGGCTCACCGAGCGCACCGTCGCCGTCAGCGAACTGGCCGCGGACCAGCTGCACTTGACGCCGGGAAGCACCCTGAAGCTCACGCTCGGCGACGGCACGCCCGCCACACTTACCGTCGCCGCCGTCTACGCCAGGGGCCTCGGCTTCGGAGACCTCACCTTCGCGCACGACCTGGTCGCACGCCATGTCGACAACCCTCTCTCCTCCTCCCTCCTCGTCAGCACGGCCCGTACACAGACACAACTCTCGACTACGCTCCGTGAGTTCCCGGGACTCGCGGTGATTTCTCCGGCCGCCGCCGACTCGGTTCAGGCCGCGCGGCAGCAGGCGAACGCCGAGGTCAACCTCCTGGCCATGGGACTCGTCCTGGCGTTCACCGCCATCGCCGTGGTCAACACGCTCGCCATGTCGGTCTCCGAACGCGTCCGGGAGTTCGCGCTGCTGCGCCTCGCGGGGGCGACCCGCCGGCAGGTGCTGCGGATGCTGCGCACCGAAGCCCTGTCGGTACTCCTGCTGGCTGCTGCCCTCGGCAGTGCCGTCGCCCTGGCCGTCCTGACCGCGTTCAGCGTCGGCATGACCGGGCGGGCGGCGCCGGCGGTCGTGCCGCTCGCGTACGCCACGGTGGTCGCCGGGGCGGGACTGCTCGCCCTCGTCGCCACGGCCGTGCCGGGACGCGTGGCGCTCAGGGTCCGCGCGGTGACGGTCGCTACGGCCAGGGACTGACCGACGGCCAGGCACTGAGGCCTTCCCCCGGCCTGTCCGGGGCGTGGCCGGTGAGACCTCTGGGGAGCGCAGGGTTACCTTGCGCTCCCGGAGGGGTGAGCTCGTCCGGCCCGCGGGTACCGTCTGCTGCCGCCTGCGCCCTTCGTCGCGCCTACGAGGTCACGAGGACTGTCACCAGTCCTCCCGAAAGGCGGCCCCCTCATGCCTGGGTCCCCGCGCTCCCGAACTGCCCGCCGGACGACTGAGCCCGGCACGCGCGCGGTCCGGCTACGGCGTCACCGGGAGGCCTGCCGACTTCCACGCCTGGAAACCGCCGACGAGGTCGGTGGTCCGGTGCAGCCCCAGTTGGTGCAACGACGCGACGGCCAGGCTCGACGCGTAGCCCTCGTTGCAGATCACGACCGCCCGCACCTCGTGGCTCGTGGCCTCGGGGAGGCGATGACTGCCCTGGGGGTCGAGACGCCACTCCAACTCGTTGCGCTCGACGATCAGCGCGCCGGGGATCAGACCGTCCCGCTCGCGCAGGGCCGCGTACCGGATGTCGACGAGCAGCGCCTCGCCCGCGCGGGCGGCCTCGTAGGCCGCCCGCGCCTCCACGCGCGCGTACCCCGCCCGGACCCGTTCGAGCAACTCGTCTATGCCGGGTGGCTGTTCACCGCTCGGGCGGTCCGGCCGAGGCGCGCTCGCGCCGCTCACTGCCAGTCCTCCGGACGCTCTACCTGCTCCAGCCGCAGCACCTGTCCGGTACGGCTGTAGCGGCGGATGCGCGGCAGCGGCGGGTAGTAGGCGTGAACGGAGATCGCGTGTTCCTCGGTGGACTCGTTGAGGACCTCGTGGACGTGGTGATGCCCGAAGGAGCGGCCGCGGCCGGCCGGCAGCGTGCGCGACCGGTCCACGCCCTCCGTCAGCTCCAGGGTCTTCCAGCCGTCGCTGGGCAGCCGTGCGGCGAGCGAGTGCTCCTTCAGCTCGCCCTGCGCGGTCAGGAAGGCGCCCACCGAGTCCGCGTGGTCGTGCCAGCCGGTGCCCGTGCCGGGCGGCCAGCCGATCAGCCAGGCCTCGCTGCCGCCGGGGCCCTCCAGACGCACCCAGGTGCGGCCTTCGGGGTCGAGGGGGAGCGAGGAGATCAGCTCGGCGTCGGCCGCCGTGCGCCGGACGAAGTCGAGGAGCTCCGCCTGCGTGGGCGCGGCGGCGGTGACGGCGGTGGGAAGGGAGGGGGAGACAGACACGGATACCGTCCTGGGAACGTTCGCGGGGAGCGTGCGGCTGAGCACGAGCGCTGGGGCGCATCGGCGGCGCGCGCCGGAGAAGGGGGATGCGAATTCAGCAGGACGGATGACACACGCAGCCCGCATAGCGGACGAGGTCCATATGGACCCTCCGCCACAGGCGCACACAGGTGTCGGTCACGATCCGGAGTACACCATGACGGTGCAACCCGGTCAACTCGCTGTCACCATGTGGACCGCACAGTGACAGCCGGTACGGTCGCGTCGTCGTCGCACGAGTGGGCGTCGGGGCGCCGCCCGTTCCGTCACTTGGCCGCCGAGCCCGCCGTGGCCCCCGCCGAGGATGCTTCCTGTGTCCCCGCCGGACCCCCGACCGCCGCCTCCGCCGCCGCGTACAGATCGGCCGCGCGCACCCCGTTGAGCGCGGTGACCAGATGGCCGTCGGGACGGATCAGCAGGACGGTGTGGGCGGCCGCCCCGGGGTAGCTCTCGGCCACCAGCAGCTCGGCCGGGCTCGGCAGGGCCGTCACCGCGGCGGCGAGCCGAGGCATGATGCCGGCGCTCACCCAGTGCCTGCGTTCCCACACGCCCGTGCCCGGCGCGATCAGCAGGACGAGGAGGGCGCCGCGCCCGAGCCGGTCGCGCAGCCGTACGAAGGTGCCGTCCTCCGCCGTCACGAGGACGTCCTCGACCGGTGCGCCGGGAGGCGTGTCCACCGGCACCTCCGCCTCCAGGTGCCGGGGCGCGAGCGGGGAGGCGCCGTACGTGCCCGGAGCGCCCAGCGGACCGCGTCCCAGATGGCCCTCGGCGAGCAGCACGTCGTGGCCGCGGACCGCGCCGGGGACGTAGGCCCTTATGCCGGCGCCGCCGCGCAGCAGCGGCAGCGCCTGGTCGGCGGCGCGCAGCCGGGCGGCGACGGCCGCGCGCCGCTCCGCCTGGTAGCTGTCGAGCAAGCCCTCGTGCGGCCCGTGGTGCCAGGCCAGGGACAGCTTCCAGGCGAGGTTGTCGGCGTCCCGCAGGCCTTCGTCGAGGCCTTGGGTGCCGAGCGCGCCGAGCAGATGCGCGGCGTCCCCGGCGAGGAAGACCCGCCCAACGCGCCAGCGGCGGGCCAGCCGGTGGTGCACGGTGTGCACGCCGGTGTCCAGCAGTTCGTACGGGGGAGTGGAGCCGTTGCTCCAGCCCGCCAGGGTCTCGCGGACGCGGGCCACGAGCAGTTCGGGCGTGACGAGGTCCTTGCCGGGCGGCAGCAGCCAGTCCAGTCGCCAGACGCCGTCCGGCAGCGGTCGTCCGGTGACTTCCCCGGTGGAGGGACCGGACGTCCGCCACGGCGGTGTCCGATGGAGCAACGCCTCGTCGGCCCACGGAAGTTCCGTGCGCAGCGCGGCCACGGCGTGTCGTTCCACCGCCGTGCGGCCGGGGAAGCGGATGTCGAGGATTTTGCGGACCGTGGAGCGCGGGCCGTCGCAGCCGACCAGGTGGCTGCCGCGCCACCAGGTGCCCTTGGGGCCGCGGGTGTGGGCCGTGACACCGGAAGGTTCCTGCTCGACGGTGTCCAGCCGGCTGTCCACGACGATCTTCACCAGCCGCTCGCCGATGAGGGCGGCGCGCAGGGCGCCTGTCAGCACATGCTGGGCGATGTGCAGGGGAGCGGGGTCGTCGGCGTCGTCGAAAGTGATCTCACGGGTCACCTGCTTGCGCCGCATCGACCGCCATCCGGCCCAGTGCACCCCGGCCGCGTCGAGGGGCGCCCCGGTCAGGCGCGCCATGAGGGCGGCGGTGTCCTCGCGCAGCACGACGGTGCGCGCGAGCCGTGGTTCGTCCTTGCCCGGTCCCTCGTCGAGGACCACGGACGGCACCTGCTGGCGGGCCAGCGCCAGGGCGAGCGTGAGCCCGACCGGCCCCGCTCCGACGATGATCACCGGGTCCACGGCGTGCCGCCCCCTGCCCGCGACGGTGTCCTGAGGGACGTAAGTGAACAAGAGGTAGGAGCAGGGTGCACGATCACAGAACGTATGCAACCCATTGCCGCTGCTTGCGTCAAGTGACGAAAGGCAGTGGCGAGCGCGCCACTGCCTTCGTACAGGTCACATGACTTGAGAGTACGTCAGATCGAGCCGCCCGCGCCGGTGCCGAACGTGCCACCGACCTCGGCCGCGTTCAGGTCGTCGACCTTCTCGACGCCGAGCACCGCGCCCGTGCTGCGCTTGCTGCGTCGCAGGCGGCGCTCCAGCCAGCTCGCGAAGCTGGTCAGGATGAAGTTCAGGATGATGAACATGACCGCGACCACGATGAAGCTCGGGATCACGTTGGCGTAGTTCGCCGCGAGCGTGCCGCGCGAGTTGAGCAGCTCGGTGAAGCCGATCATCACACCGCCGAGCGCGGTGTCCTTCACGATGACCACGAGCTGGCTGACGATCGCCGGGAGCATCGCGGTGACCGCCTGCGGGAGCAGGATGCTGCTCATCGTCTGGCCCTTGCGCAGGCCGATGGCGTAGGCGGCCTCCGTCTGCCCCCTGGGCAGGGCGAGGATGCCGGCCCGGACGACCTCGGCGAGGACCGCGGCGTTGTAGAGCACCAGGCCGGTGACGACCGCGTAGAGCGGCCGGTCCTCGGGGGTGACGTCCGTGGAGCGGGCGTAGAACTCGTTGGCGAACAGCATCAGCAGCAGCACCGGGATGGCCCGGAAGAACTCGACGATCGTGCCGGCCACGCCCCGCACCCAGCGGTGGTCGGACAGCCGGGAGATGCCGAGGACGGCGCCCAGCGGAAGGGCGATCACCATGGCCAGGGCCGCTGCCTTCAGCGTGTTGGCGAGGCCGGGCAGCAGATACGTCGTCCAGGCCTCGGACTCGGTGAACGGCTTCCACAGGGCGGAGGTGAGCTGGTTCTTCTCGTCCATCTTTTGCCATGCCCACACCACGACCAGGGCGAGGAGCACGAAGAAGATCACCGAGAGGACGGTGTTGCGGAGTTTGGCGCGGGGGCCGGGAGTGTCGTAGAGGACCGAGCTCATCGCTTCACCGCCAGTCGCTTGCCCAGCCAGCCGAGGATGAGGCCGGTCGGCAGGGTCAGTACCACGAACCCGAACGCGAAGACCGCGCCGATGAGCAGCGTCTGCGCTTCGTTCTCGATCATTGTCTTCATCAGGTAGGCGGCCTCGGCGACGCCGATGGCGGCCGCCACCGTGGTGTTCTTGGTCAGCGCGATCAGGACGTTGGCGAGCGGACCGATGACCGAGCGGAAGGCCTGCGGGAGGATGACGAGCGTGAGGGTCTGGCTGAAGCTCAGCCCGATCGCCCGAGCCGCCTCCGCCTGTCCCATGGGCACGGTGTTGATGCCGGAGCGGATCGCCTCGCAGACGAAGGCCGCGGTATAGCCGACCAGGCCGAGCACGGCCAGCCGGAAGCCCTGCACCTTGAAGTCGTCGGCGCCCATGGTCATACCGAAGACGTCGGCCAGGCCGAGCGAACTGAACAGGATGATGACCGTCAGAGGGATGTTCCGGACGATGTTGACGTACACGGTGGCGAATCCGCGCATCAGCGGGACGGGGCTGACCCGCATGGCGGCCAGCAGGGTGCCCCAGACCAGCGAGCCCACGGCGGAGAGGGCGGTGAGCTTCACCGTCATCCAGAACGCCCCTAGGACGTCGTAACCTTCAAGAAAGTCGAACACGATCTCCCGCGCTTCCGGCTGGGTGGCGTATGAGGAGGGTGCGGCGCGCCGCCGCCGTGATCGCGACGGACGGCGGCGCGCCGCAGGAAACCCCGCTGAGCTGGGCTGTGACTAGGAGGCCTTCGGGACGATGACGCCGATCTTCGGGGCCGGCTCGTTCTTGTAGTTCGCCGGGCCGAAGTTGGCGGTGACCGCCTTGTCCCAGGAGCCGTCGCTGACCATCTTCTCCAGGGCGGCGTTGATCTTGTCCGTGGTGGCCGTGTCGCCCTTCTTGACGCCGATGCCGTAGTTCTCGTTGCTGAGCTTGAGGCCCGCGAGCTTGAACTTGCCCTTGTACTGGTCCTGGGCCGCGAAGCCCGCGAGGATCGAGTCGTCCGTGGTCAGCGCGTCGATGGCGCCGCTCTGCAGACCGGCCAGGCACTCCGAGTAGGTGCTGACCTCCTTCAGGTTCGCCTTGGGCGCGATCGACTTCTGCACGTTCTGCGCCGACGTCGAACCGGTCACGGAACACAGGTTCTTGCCGTTGAGGTCCGTGCCCTTGGAGATGTCCGAGTCCGACTTGACCAGCAGGTCCTGGTGGGCCAGCAGGTACGGGCCGGCGAAGTCGACCTTCTTCTTGCGCTCGTCGGTGATCGAGTAGGTGGCCGCGATGAACTTCACGTCACCGCGCGAGATGGCGTTCTCGCGGTCGGCGCTCTTGGTCTCGACGAACTCGATCTGGTTCGGCTCGTAGCCGAGCTCCTTGGCGACATACGTGGCGACGTCCACGTCGAAGCCGGCGAAGGACCCGTCCGGCTTCTTCAGACCGAGGCCGGGCTGGTCGTACTTGATGCCGATCTTGATCTTGCCGCCGCTGCCGCTTCCGCTGCTGGAGGCGCTGCTGCCGGTGTCGTCCTTCTTGTCGTCGCTGCCGCACGCGGTGGCGGTCAGGGCGAGGACGAGAGCTGCGGCCGAGACGGCGGTGACCTTGCGAAGCTTCATGAGGAACTTCCTTAGAAGAGTGATGACGTACTGCGGGCGGTGCGGGTTCCGTCAGTGGTGCAGGATCTTCGACAGGAAGTCCTTGGCACGGTCGCTGCGCGGATTGCTGAAGAACCGATCGGGCGCAGCCTCTTCGACGATGCGTCCGTCGGCCATGAACACCACGCGGTTTGCAGCCGATCGTGCGAAACCCATCTCGTGGGTGACGACGATCATGGTCATGCCGTCCCGGGCCAGCTGCTGCATGACCTCGAGGACCTCGTTGATCATCTCGGGGTCCAGGGCCGAGGTCGGCTCGTCGAAGAGCATGACCTTCGGGTCCATCGCCAGCGCCCGCGCGATGGCGACGCGCTGCTGCTGGCCGCCAGAGAGCTGCGCCGGGTACTTGTCGGCCTGGGTTCCCACGCCGACCCGGTCGAGGAGGGTGCGGGCCTTCTCCTCGGCCGCCTTCTTGTCGGCCCTGCGGACCTTGATCTGGCCGAGCATCACGTTCTCGAGCACGGTCTTGTGCGCGAACAGGTTGAACGACTGGAACACCATGCCGACGTCGGCGCGCAGCCGGGCGAGTGCCTTGCCCTCCTGGGGCAGCGGCTTTCCGTCGATCGCGATCGTGCCCTCGTCGATGGTCTCCAGGCGGTTGATGGTGCGGCACAGGGTCGACTTCCCGGACCCGGAGGGTCCGATGACCACGACGACCTCGCCGCGGTTGATCGTGAGGTCGATGTCCTGGAGAACGTGCAACGCGCCGAAGTGCTTGTTGACGCTCTTCAGGACGACCAGTTCACCGCTCGCGACCGCGTCTTCCTTGGTCACCGATACTTCGGTCATCGCTCGGGGGCTCCGTCCTCCTCGGTTTCGGAGGACAGTAGTGACCAGCCGCGACCAGCGTCATTACATCTGAGGGGAATCTGAGCATCACGATCCGATAGCAATCGGACACGTGTCGTAGCACTTGTGACCTGCGTGCGTATCGGGCCAGTAACGGAAGCAGCGCGCAACCGGAACTCTCTTGACTGCGTCTTCGTCCATCAGCGTGACTGCCATGATGCACACACGCGTGTGCCGGGTTTTTTCCGCTACCGAGAACCGTACGCCCGTTTCAGTGAGTCAGACCGTATGCCCGATGAACCGAAGGAGGCCGGGATGAGACTGCTGCTCGTCGAGGACGACAACCATGTCGCCGCCGCCCTGTCCGCGGTCCTCAAGCGGCACGGTTTCGACGTCACGCACGCGCGTAGCGGCGAGGAAGCGCTCCAGGCACTCGTCCCGGAGGGCCCCGGCTTCGGGGTCGTGCTGCTCGACCTGGGCCTGCCCGACCAGGACGGATACGAGGTCTGCGGCAAGATCCGCAAGCGCACCGCCACGCCGGTGATCATGGTGACCGCCCGCTCCGACGTCCGCTCCCGCATCCACGGCCTCAACATGGGGGCCGACGACTACGTGGTGAAGCCGTACGACACCGGGGAGCTGCTCGCCCGCATCCACGCGGTCAGCCGCCGCACGGTCCACGAGGACCCGGCCGTCGGCGGTGAGAGCGCGCTGCGCCTGGGCGCCGTGCACATCGAGCTGCCCACGCGGCGCGTCACGGTGGACGGCAAGGTCGTCCAGCTGACCCGCAAGGAGTTCGACCTCCTGGCGCTGCTGGCGCAGCGCCCCGGGGTGGTCTTCCGCCGGGAGCAGATCATCAGCGAGGTGTGGCGTACCAGCTGGGAGGGGACCGGGCGCACCCTGGAGGTGCATGTGGCCTCCCTGCGCGCCAAGCTGCGCATGCCCGCGCTGATCGAGACCGTGCGCGGCGTCGGATACCGGCTCGTCGCCCCGGCCGCGTAGCGGGGACCGTAGTTGCATAAACGTCTCCTGCCGCTGCTCATCGTCCTCATGGCCGCCGTGCTGCTGGCCCTCGGGGTGCCGCTGGCCGTCAGCGTGGCGGGCGCCCAGCAGCAGAACGTGGTCGTCGACCGCATCGACGACACCGCTCGCTTCGCCGCGCTCGCCCAGTTCGTCACCCTCTCTTCGAGTACCGGCGACGACGCGTCGGCCTCCACGAACGAGCGACGCGAGACGCTCAGGCGCGAGCTCGACAGCTACTACGACGTCTACGGCATCCGTGCCGGTGTCTTCTACGGCACCGACACCCCCATGGCTCATGCTCCGCGCGACTGGTACCTCCCCGAATCGGGCGAGGTGCGGGACGCGTTCGAGGAGGCGCTGCTCAGCCGTCGCAGCCACGACCCCAAGCAGGTGTGGCCGTGGCAGCGCAACCGGCTCGTCGTGGCGTCGCCGGTCATCCGGGACGGTGACGTCGTCGCGGTCGTCGTCACCGACTCGCCCACCGGGCCGATGCGTTCGAGGATCCTGCACGGCTGGCTGGTCATCGGCGCGGGCGAGGTCGCCGCGATGCTGCTGGCCATCGGCGCCGCCCTGCGGTTGACCGGCTGGGTGCTCAAGCCCGTGCGCGTCCTGGACACCACCACCCATTCGATCGCCAGCGGCCGCCTGAAATCCCGGGTCGCCGTGTCCGGTGGACCGCCGGAACTCAGGCGGCTGGCCCGGTCGTTCAACGAGATGGCGGACAACGTCGAGGAGGTGCTGGAACAGCAGCGCGCCTTCGTCGCCGACGCCTCGCACCAACTGCGCAACCCGCTCGCCGCACTGCTGCTGCGCATCGAACTGCTGGCCTACGAGCTCCCGGAGGGCAACGAGGAGATCGCCTCCGTCCAGAGCGAGGGCAAACGCCTGGCCCAGGTCCTGGACGACCTGCTCGACCTGGCCCTGGCCGAGCACGCCGAGGCACATCTGCGGGTCACCGACATCGGCTCGCTGGCCGCCGAACGCGTCGCCGCCTGGGCGCCCACCGCCGAGGCCAAGGGTGTCCGGCTGGTGGGCGACTGCCCACCCACCACGGCCTGGGCCGACCCGGTGACGCTGTCCAGCGCTCTGGACGCCGTGATCGACAACGCGGTGAAGTTCACCCCGGAGGGTGAGAGCGTCGAGGTGGCCGTCGCCGCCGACGGCGAGACCTCGACGATCGTCGTCACTGACAACGGTCCGGGGTTGACCGACGAGGAGCTCACGCGCGTGGGCGACCGCTTCTGGCGCAGCGGCCGTCACCAGAACATCAAGGGCTCGGGCCTGGGCCTGTCCATCTCCCGGGCCCTGCTCGCGGCGGGCGGCGGCTCCCTCGCGTACGACCACCACGAGCCCAGCGGACTGACGGCGACGGTGACGGTGCCGAGGTCGCCCGCGTCGTAGCGGGAGCTTGGGGCGGTGGCGGTGGCGGTGGCGTGGGGCGGCGGTGCCGGGGACGGGACTAGGGCTTGACCGAGCGGTAGTAGCGCCGGGCGCCCTCGTGCAGCTTGAGGGGGTCGGTGTAGATGGCGGTGCGCAGGTCCACCAACTGCGCGGAGTGCACGTGCGCGCCGATGCCGTCGCGGCTCTTGATCACGGTCCGGGTCAGCCACTCGGTCAGCCGGGGTGCCATGTCCGTACGGGTCATCAGCAGGTTGGACACCGCTATCGTCGCGACGGTCGAGCCGTTCTGGATGGTGGGGTAAGCGGACTCGGGCATGTTCGTGGCCCGGTAGTAGCCGGTGGAGCCGTCCAGGTCGTGCATCTTGGCGACGAGGTCGGGACCGATCGGCACGAACCGGAAGGTGAAGCTGTCGGCCAGCTTCTCCAGTCCCGCCGTCGGCACCCCGCCGGACCAGAAGAACGCGTCGATCTTGCCCTGCTTCAGCTTCTCGGGGCCGGTGTCGATGCCCTCCGACTCGGCCTTGATGTCCTTCACCGGGTCCAAGCCGGCCGCCTTGAGCACCCGCTCGGCGATCAGCCGCACCCCCGAGCGCGGCAGCCCGGTCGCCACGGTCCTGCCCCGGAGGTCCGCGACGGACCGCACGTCCGAGTCACGGGGCACCACCAGCTGCACGTAGTCGTCGTACAGCCGGGCCACGCCGCGCAGTCGGGCGGCCGAGCCGGGGTGCTGCGCCTCGTAGGTCTCCACGGCGTCCGCGGCGGCGATGGTGAAGTCCGCGTCGCCGGTCGCCACGCGCGCGACGTTCTCCTGTGAACCGTTGCTGGTCGTCAGGTTCACATCCAGGTTGGGCATGTCCTTGGCGAGCTCGGCGCGCAGCCGACTGCCGTACTCGTAGTAGACGCCGCTCGTCGTGCCCGTGCTGAACGTGATCGAACCGCTCGGTGGCTCCTCGCCCAGCGGCAGCAGCCACCACAGCAGCAGCCCGAGGACGACGGCACCGACGGCCGTGCCCTGGAGGGCCCGTCGCCTGCCGATCCGGGAGAACACCTTGGACATGGTCGCGATCCTGCCAGCCGGCACGCGGTACTGACCAGGGCGGGGCTCACAGCACCGGCTCGTGGGGCGGCTTGCGGACCGGCTCAGCGACTCGAGTGTCAGTGCTCGTCGTTACAGTCTGTGCATGAGTTCCTCGCCCGCCGACCTGGTCCGTGAGTTCCACCGTGCCTTCGGGCTCGACGCCCGCACCACGCCCACGGAGGTGTCACCCCGCCTCGCCGAGCATCGCGGGGAGCTGCTCGCGGAGGAGGCCGCGGAGGTCGCCGAGGTGGCGGTGAGCGGCCCGCTGGACCGGCTCGCGCACGAGCTGGCCGATGTCGTCTACGTCGCGTACGGCACGGCCCTGGTGCACGGGATCGACCTCGATGCGGTGCTCGCCGAGATCCACCGGGCCAACATGTCCAAGCTGGGCCCCGACGGCCAGGTCGCCCGCCGCGCCGACGGCAAGGTCCTCAAGGGGGAGCACTACGAGGCGCCGGACGTGTCCTCGGTGCTGCGCCGCCAGGGATGGATACCGGGCGGCGCAGCCTGAGGCCGGGGCGCCGGATTACGGCGTCCCGCCGCCCGCCAGCTTCCACTCGCGGTGCAGAGCGCCCGGCGGGATGTCCCGCTGGGACACGGGTGTGCCGAAGATCGTCAGCTGCAGCCGCAGGGTGCCGCTGAGGTCGACGCCGTCGTAGACGGCCCAGGAGCCGTCGGCCTCGAACACGTCGTCGGTGCCGGTGACCGTGCCGGTGCCCTCGCCGCGGACATAGGGCGCCAGGTCGGCGACGACCCCGACGCTGCCGTACAGACCGACCGAGGCCTGGGCCCCGAGGGCCGCCTTGACGCTGCCGGCGGTGGTGACGGACGTGCGCACCGGAGTGCTCTTCATGTCCGAGTCGCTGACGGGCGTCCAGCCCTGGCCCAGGCCGAAGGTGCCGCCCGCCTTGAAACCGCCCTCGAGGCTCTGCTCCACGTCGACGGTGATCCTGCCGTCGCCGCTGATCTCGAGATAGCAGGTCAGGTCGAGGTTGACCACGACGGGGACGGGGCCGACCTGGAGCACCGGATCGGCGTGCAGGGTGGCGAAGGGGATCCGTACCGGTGTGGCGGAGGCGCCGGCGCGGCCTTCGAGGGCCCAGCCGGAGGTCCAGTCGCCGGACACGCCCAGGTAGGCCGAGGCGGGTGCGATGTCGGCGCCCTCGCCGCCGTAGCGGAAGTCGACCTGCGGGGCGACCTGTACAAAACCGGAGACGGAGGCGGTCGCGGAGGCGGACTCGTTCCCGACGGTCGGCAGGTCGGCGCGTACGTCGAGCCGCAGGCTGCCGAGCGGGACGGTCGCTCCCTCGGGGCCGACGTGGACGTCACCCGTCCGCGACCAGGAGACGTCGACGTCGGGCAGCAGCTTGTCGATGTCGAAGGCGGCCGGGGCGACCGGCACGCTGCCCTTCGCGGTCTCGTCCCCGAGCAGCGCGTTGAGCTGGGCGGGTTCGGTCTGCACCGCCGTGCCCTCGGCGGTCTCGCCGAGCACCTTCGTCACCTCGGCGAGGAGCCCGTTCGGCGCACCGGGCGCCGGCGCGCTGGCGATGACGTCGCCCACGGCCGTGCGGTGCGGGGCCTCCGACGCGGTCGGGGAGGGGGCCGCGGGGGAACTCGCGCCGCCTGCGCCGTCGTTGGAGGAAGTGCCGGAGGCGGTGGCGGAAGGGGACGAAGTACCGGAGGGGGCGTCTGAGGAGATGACCGCCCGTCCGGTCCTGCTGTCGTACGAGTTGACGCTGAGCTTCGTCCGGTGGGCCCGTCCGTCGGCGTCACCGGGGTGGGCCGCGGCGGTCGCGGCGCCGCCGGCGGGTGCGGTCGCCACCGCGAGCGAGCGGTCGGCGGAGGGTGCGGAGGTCTGGGCGTCCGTCTGGCGGCCGGCTGACGAGAAAGAGGACTCGGCCTGGGACGAGGGGGAGGAGCAGCCCGCGGCGAGGAGGAGGGCGGATGCGGCTAAGGCGGGCATGAGGGCACGGGTGTGCCTCGTGCGTCTGCGCAAGGTCAGTCCTGAGGTGGGGGTGGGAGAGCAGGGGGGACCGGCCGGTCAGACAGATTCCTACCGGCAGGTAACTAAGCATGGGCATGCCATGTTGCTCTCTGTGACTCTTCGCGATTCCTCCACGCGGCGATGTGACGTACGCCATGCGCTGCGATGGGGCGCTCGGATGCGATCCGCGCGCCCCACAACACCCCAATCTCCC
>NZ_JBFAKW010000018.1:48629-111286 GCF_040655955.1 Streptomyces sp. NPDC050263
CCGTAGCCGTAGCCGTAGCCGTAGCCGTAGCCGTAGCCGTAGCCGTAGCCGTAGCCGTAGCCGTAGCCGTAGCCGTAGCCGTAGCCGTAGCCGTAGCCGTAGCGGCAGCGGCAGCCGTCAGCGGCCGTGCTCAGCCGCCGGCAGGCATCAGCGGCTGTGCCTCAGTCGCCCACCCGCGTCGGCGGCAGCGCCTCGGGCAATTGCTCCGGCTTGCCGTTGTCCTGGGCCGCCCGGCGGCGCGCCCAGCGAGCCGCCAGGGGTTCCGTGTAGCGGGCGGTGATCGGGCCCGCGATGACCAGGATCAGGACGTATGCCGTGGCCAGCGGACCCAAGGACGGCTCGATCCCGGCGGTGACGGCGAGTCCGGCGATGACGATCGAGAACTCCCCGCGCGCCACCAGCGCACCGCCCGCCCGCCAGCGACCCTTGACCGATATCCCGGCCCGCCGGGCCGCCCAGTAGCCCGTGGCGATCTTCGTAGCGGCGGTGACGACCGCCAGCGCGAGGGCGGGCAGGAGCACCGGAGGGATGCTCGCCGGGTCGGTGTGCAGCCCGAAGAAGACGAAGAAGACCGCGGCGAACAGGTCCCGCAGCGGGCTCAGCAGGGTGTGCGCCCCCTCGGCGACCTCCCCGGACAGCGCGATGCCCACCAGGAACGCCCCCACCGCCGCCGACACCTGGAGCTGCTGCGCCACGCCCGCGACCAGGATCGTCAGCCCCAGCACGACGAGGAGCAGCTTCTCCGGGTCGTCGCTCGACACGAACCGGGAGATGACCCGGCCGTAACGCACCGCCACGAACAGCACGAGCCCCGCGACCCCCAGCGCGATCGCCACGGTCACGCTGCCGGCCGCCAGCCCCACCCCGGCCACCAGGGCGGTGACGACGGGCAGGTAGACCGCCATGGCCAGGTCCTCCAGCACCAGCACGCTCAGGATCACCGGCGTCTCCCGGTTGCCGACCCGGCCCAGATCGCCGAGCACCTTGGCGATCACCCCGGACGACGAGATCCAGGTGACGCCCGCCAGCACCACGGCCGCCACCGGCCCCCAGCCCAGCAGCAGCGCGGCGGCCGCGCCCGGCACGGCGTTGAGGGCACAGTCGACGAGACCTGCCGGATAGTGGCACTTCAGGTTGGAGACCAGATCGCTCGCCGTGTACTCCAGGCCGAGCATCAGCAGCAACAGGATGACGCCGATCTCGGCGCCGATGGCGACGAACTCCTCGCTCGCGCCCAGCGGCAGCAGCCCGCCCTCGCCGAAGGCCAGCCCGGCCAGCAGATACAGCGGGATCGGCGAGAGCTGGAAGCGGGCGGCGAACCGGCCGAGCAGGCCGAGGCCGAGGATGATGGAACCGAACTCGATGAGCAGGACTGCGGAGTGCACCGGATCACTCCCGGCCGAGTATCGCCGCGGCCGCGTCCACGCCCTCGCGGGTGCCGATGACGATGAGCGTGTCGCCGCCCGCGAGCCGGAAGTCGGGCGTCGGGGACGGAATCGCCTCGGCCCGGCGCAGAACCGCCACGATCGAGGCTCCGGTCTCCGTGCGCATCCGGGTGTCGCCCAGCAGCCGCCCGTTCCAGCGCGAGGTGGCCGCCACCTCGACCCGCTCGGCGACCAGTCCCAGGTCCGTGGTGTAGAGCAGGCTCGGGCTGTGATGGGAGGGCATCAGCGCGTCGATCAGCGCGTCCGCCTCGGTGCCGGTCAGCCGCAGGGACTGGGCGCAGGAGTCGGGGTCGTCGGCCCGGTACACGCTGAACGTGCGGGTGCCGTCGCGGTGGGCCACCACGGAGAGGTGGCGCTGCTCCCGCGTCACAAGGTCGTACTGGACTCCGATGCCTGGCAGCGGTGTCATTCGGAGGCGTGGAGCAGACACGTTTCTTCCCCTTGCTGGTCGCGGGCGGTTGTTCCTGTGACGTGTAGTGGCGTCTGCTGACGTCTGCTGACGTCTGCTGACCTTCTTCTGACCTTCTTCGGCGAGTGCCCGGAGCAGCCATGCTGCCATCCCCCCGTACGGTGACGACATGGGTGTCGTGACGGATGGACAGGGCCGACGGTGGACGAAGAGGCTGGTCACGGCGGTGCCATGGCAAGGGGGAGAGAGCGGGAGAGGAGGAGCCGCGCACGTGTCGTTGTTCTGGCGGATCTTCGTCCTCAACGCCTTCGGCCTGGTCGTGGCGGCCGCGCTGCTGCTGGGCCCGGTCACCGTCTCCACGCCCATACTGCCGGGCGAGGTGCTCGTCGTGGTGGCAGGCCTGGCCGCGCTGCTGACCGTCAACGCGGTCGTGCTGCGCGTCGGACTGGCCCCGCTGGGGCGGCTGGGCCGGGCCATGGCCGACGCCGACCTGCTGCACCCCGGGGCCCGTGCCGTCGTCTCGGGGCCGGTCGAGACGGCCGAACTGATCACCACTTACAACGCCATGCTGGACCGGCTGGAGGCCGAACGCGCCGCCAGCGCGGCCGGGGCGCTGTCCGCGCAGGAACGCGAGCGCCACCGCATCGCCCGTGAACTGCACGACGAGGTCGGCCAGACCCTGACCGCCGTGCTGCTCCAGCTCAAGCGCGTGGCCGACCGGGCCCCCGCGGACCTGCGCGAGGAACTGGGCCAGGCGCAGGAGGCCACCCGGGCCGGCCTCGACGAGATCCGCCGCATCGCCCGTCGGCTGCGCCCCGGCGTCCTCGACGAACTCGGCCTGCTCAGCGCGCTGCGCTCGCTCGCCGCAGAGTTCACCACCCATGGACTGACCGTGCGCCGTGAGCTGCGCACCGGTCTGCCCCCGCTGACCGAGGAGACGGAACTCGTGTTCTACCGCGTGGCCCAGGAAGCCCTCACCAACACCGCCCGGCACTCCGGCGCCGACCGCGCCGAACTTTGCCTCCGCCCGGTCGCCGACGGCGTCGAACTCCTCGTCCGGGACAACGGCAGCGGCCTGGGCGCGGCGGCGGAAGAGGGCGCCGGCATCCGGGGGATGCGCGAACGGGCCCTGCTGATCGGGGCGACCCTCACCGTGTCGGCGAGGGCGCACGGCAGCGGCGGCGGGACCAGGGGGACGGAGATACGGCTGCGGGCGGCGGCCGGCGCCGACCGACCGGACGCCGCCGCCCCTCCGGGAGGTCACCGATGACGGACGGTGCCTCGGCGACTTCGCCCGCCCCGACACCCGCACCACCCACCCCGCCGATCCGCGTTCTCCTCGCCGACGACCACACCCTCGTCCGTCGGGGAGTGCGGCTGATCCTGGACGGCGAGCCCGATCTGACGGTGGTCGCCGAGGCCGGTGACGGAGCCGAAGCGGTCGAGCGCGCCCGGGCCGGGGACATCGACCTGGCCGTCCTCGACGTGGCAATGCCCCGGATGACCGGTCTCCAGGCGGCCCGGGAACTCTCCCGCCGCCTCCCGGAACTGCCCATCCTCATCCTGACCATGTACGACAACGAGCAGTACTTCTTCGAGGCCCTCAAGGCCGGAGCCGGCGGCTATGTCCTCAAGTCGGTCGCCGACCGGGACCTGGTCGAGGCCTGCCGGGCGGTCGTGCGCGACGAGCCGTTCATCTACCCGGGCGCGGAACGGGCCCTCGTCCGCTCGTACCTGGACCGACTGCACCGGGGCGACGGCGGCGGTCTCGACGGACTGCCCGAGCGGCCCATCACCGAGCGCGAGGAGGAGATACTCAAGCTGGTGGCCGAGGGCCACACCTCCAGGGAGATCGGCGCGCTGCTCTACATCAGCGCCAAAACGGTCGAACGGCATCGTGCCAACCTCCTGCACAAGCTCGGCATGCGCGACCGCCTGGAGCTCACCCGCTACGCGATCCGCGCCGGACTCATCGACCCCTGAGGCCGGTCGGAGGCGCCTGGGACAAAGGGAGACGGGTGTTCCTCGTGGAGCGCCTACCCTTGAGCCATGACCAGCAGCAGCGACCGGAGCCTCGCAGTGGACGTTCACACACCCAAGAGCTATGAAATCCGCACTTACGGGTGCCAGATGAACGTCCATGACTCCGAGCGATTGTCCGGGCTGCTCGAAGAGGCCGGGTACGTGCGCGCGCCCGAGGGGTCCGACGGCGACGCGGACGTTGTCGTCTTCAACACCTGTGCGGTGCGGGAGAACGCCGACAACCGGCTGTACGGCAACCTCGGCAGGCTCGCGCCGAGGAAGGCGAGCCGTCCCGGGATGCAGATCGCGGTCGGCGGCTGCCTCGCGCAGAAGGACCGCGACACCATCGTGAAGCGGGCGCCCTGGGTGGACGTCGTCTTCGGCACGCACAACATCGGCAAGCTTCCGGTGCTGCTGGAACGCGCGCGCGTGCAGGAAGAGGCGCAGGTCGAGATCGCCGAGTCGCTGGAGGCATTCCCGTCCACTCTGCCGACCCGCCGCGAAAGCGCTTACGCGGCCTGGGTGTCGATCTCCGTCGGCTGCAACAACACATGCACCTTCTGCATCGTCCCGGCCCTGCGCGGCAAGGAGAAGGACCGCCGCACCGGCGACATCCTCGCCGAGATCGAGGCGCTGGTCGGCGAGGGCGTCTCCGAGATCACCCTGCTCGGCCAGAACGTAAACGCTTACGGCAGCGACATCGGCGACCGCGAGGCCTTCAGCAAGCTGCTCCGCGCGTGCGGCGCGATCGAGGGCCTGGAGCGCGTCCGCTTCACCTCGCCGCACCCGCGCGACTTCACCGACGACGTCATCGCCGCCATGGCCGAGACGCCCAACGTCATGCCGCAGCTGCACATGCCGATGCAGTCGGGGTCCGACACCGTCCTGAAGGCGATGCGCCGCTCCTACCGGCAGGAGCGCTACCTCGGGATCATCGACAAGGTCCGCGCCGCCATCCCGCACGCGGCGATCACCACCGACATCATCGTGGGCTTCCCCGGCGAGACCGAGGAGGACTTCGAGCAGACCCTCCACGCGGTCCGCGAGGCCCGCTTCGCCCAGGCCTTCACGTTCCAGTACTCCAAGCGGCCCGGCACCCCGGCCGCGACGATGGAGAACCAGATCCCCAAGGAGGTCGTGCAGGCGCGGTACGAGCGTCTTGTCGCCCTTCAGGAGGAGATCTCCTGGGAGGAGAACAAGAAGCAGGTCGGCCGCACCCTGGAGCTCATGGTGGCCGAGGGCGAGGGCCGCAAGGACGGCGCCACCCACCGCCTCTCCGGCCGCGCCCCCGACAACCGCCTGGTCCACTTCACCAAGCCGGAGCAGGAGGTCCGCCCCGGCGACGTCGTCGTCGTCGAGGTGACGTACGCCGCTCCGCACCACCTCCTGGCCGAGGGCGCCGTCCTGGAGGTGCGCCGCACGCGCGCGGGGGACGCCTGGGAGAAGCGCACCGCGGAGAAGGCGGCGAAGCCGGCCGGCGTGCTGCTCGGTCTGCCCAAGATCGGGGTGCCCGCCCCGCTTCCGGTCGCCACGGGCAGCGGCTGCGGCTGCGACTGACGCGTCCGGCGCGGCCCCCGAGTGGTTGCCCCGTGGGTCTCCTACGGGGCTACCCTGCCGATCATGCTTGTCGCCGCCGCAGTCTGCCCCTGCCCGCCCCTTCTCGTGCCCGAGGTGGCCGCGGGCGCCGCTCCCGAGCTGGACGCCGTGCGCACGGCCTGCTCCGACGCGCTGGCCGTGCTGGCGGCCGCCAGGCCGGACCGGCTCGTGGTCGTCGGACCGGCCGAGCAGTCCGCACGCGGAGCGCATCCGGAGGGCGCCCGGGGTTCGTTCCGCGGCTTCGGGGTGGACCTCTCCGTGCGGCTCGGCCGCGGCGACGACACCGCGTCCCCGCGCGAACTGCCGCCGTCCCTCGCCGTCGGCGCCTGGCTGCTGGAGCGGACCGGGTGGTCGGACGCCCCGATCGAGGGACTGGGCGTGGGCGAGCCGCTGACGCCCGAACGGTGTCTGGAGGCCGGCAGGGAGATCGCCGGGGCGGCGGGACGGGTCGCGCTGCTGGTGATGGGCGACGCGAGCGCGTGCCGGACGCTGAAGGCGCCGGGCTATCTCGACGAGCGCGCGGCGCCGTTCGACGCGGAGGTCGCGCGGGCGCTCGGCGCGGCGGACGTAGCGGCCCTCAAGGCACTGGACCCCGAGCCGGCGTCCGAGCTCAAGGCCTCGGGCCGGGCGCCCTGGCAGGTGCTCGCGGGCGCCGCCGAGGACGCGGGGCTGACCGGTGTGCTGCTGTACGAGGACGCCCCGTACGGGGTCGGGTACATCGTCGCGACCTGGTCGTAGCGCCGGGCCGCCGGATGGTGTAGCCGTACCGCGGGTGACACAGCGGGTGACACAGCGGGTGACACAGCGGGTGACACAGCGGGTGACACGGCGGGTGAGCGACGGGCGGAACGGCAGCTGAGACGGCGGACGGCCGCGAGCGTCTGCGCTTCGCGGCCGTCCGCCGTCTCACCGTTTCGCCGTCCGCTCAGGAGGCCGGCGGGGGCGGGCCGGGCGGCGTGAACGTGTCGCCGCCGCCTGCCGGCGGCTCCTTGTGCGCGATCCGGTCCATGGCGCCCTTGGCCTTGTCGGTGCCCGTGTGGATCCTGTCGCTGTACTTGCCCTTGGTCTTCTCGTCGACGACCTTCGCGGCCTTGTCGATACCGTGCTGGACCTTGTCCCCGTGCTGTTGCGCGAGGTCAGAGACCTTGCCCTTGGCCGGGGCGAGCCTGGCCTTCAAATTGTCCAAAAGGCCCATGGGCCACCTTCCCTCGCGGATGCGTTCACGTGCGGGCGCCCTCGCCGGCCTCGCTGTCGGCCGCTTCCTCGGCCGACTGCTGCCGGGGGATCTCGACGCCGTCGGTGGCGGCGACCGGCTCGGCTGCCGGCCCCGTCACCGTCTCTGTCTCTGTCTCTGTCTCTGTCTCTGTTTCCGTCGTGTCCCCCGCTTCGGCCTTCTCATGCACGGTCTCGGCGGCCTGCTCCGCCTCGGCGCTCTCCTCCGGGGTGTCGTCCGGCGTCGTACCGGACGGTGCCTCGGTGGCGGTCGCCTCCTCGGTCGCAGCCTCCTCCGAGGTCTTCGGCCTCCGGAAAAGTCGCGCCAAAACGCCCATATCCACTCCATACGGTACTCGTGCGGGCGAAATCCCGCGTTGGCCGGTGCGTCCGATTGCGCCACCGGGGCCGCCGCCCCCGTGCGGGGCGACGGGAATCTCGCAACGGGCAACGACCCCGGACCGGCGTCGTCACGTAACTCGTTCGAGGGCGGGTGTCGAGGTTTGCGAGACTGGTGCCGTGAGCAGCGCACCCCCCACCCCCCGCGTCATTGCCGTCGTCGGACCGACCGCAGCCGGAAAGTCCGATCTGGGCGTCTTCCTGGCCCGGCGGCTCGGCGGCGAGGTCGTCAACGCCGACTCCATGCAGCTCTACCGAGGGATGGACATCGGCACCGCCAAGCTGACGCCCGAGGAACGTCGAGGCGTCCCGCACCACCTTCTGGACGTCTGGGACGTCACCTTCACCGCCTCCGTCGCCGAGTACCAGCGACTGGCACGCGCGCGGATCGACGCCCTGCTCGCCGAGGGCCGGTGGCCGGTTCTCGTCGGCGGCTCCGGGCTGTACGTCCGCGGCGCCGTCGACAACCTGGAGTTCCCCGGCACCGACCCCGAGGTCCGCGCCAGGCTCGAGGAGGAGCTGACGCTGCGCGGATCGGGCGCGCTGCACGCCCGGTTGGCCGCCGCCGACCCCGAGGCGGCGCACGCGATCCTGCCCGGCAACGGCCGCCGAATCGTCCGGGCCCTGGAGGTGATCGAGATCACCGGAAAGCCCTTCACGGCCAATCTGCCCGGCCATGACTCCGTCTACGACACCGTCCAGATCGGGGTCGACGTGGCCCGTCCCGAACTCGACGAGCGCATCGCCCGCCGCGTCGACCGGATGTGGGACGCGGGGCTCGTGGACGAGGTGCGCGCGCTGGAGGCGCAGGGCCTGCGCGAGGGGCGTACGGCATCGCGCGCGCTCGGCTACCAGCAGGTTCTCTCGGCCCTCGCCGGCGAGTGCACGCAGGCCGAGGCGCGCGCGGAGACCGTCCGTGCCACCAAGCGCTTCGCGCGCCGTCAGGATTCGTGGTTCAGGCGCGATCCGCGGGTGCACTGGTTGAGTGGGGCTGCGGCTGATCTCACAGAACTTCCGGAGCTCGCGCTGGCGTTGGTGGAACGACCGGTCACAGCCTGATCACGTCATGGCATCGGGACGCCCAGGCCGTCATCCGGGCATCCGGTGCCGTGCCATCATCGAGCTTCGATCGACCAAGTGGAGTCCGAGTTGGGAGGGCGCGTGGCGATGGAGGCCGGCCCTCGCGACACCGCACAAGGCACCGAGCACGTCACCACCGAGCGTGGTGAACCGGAGCCCGAGGAAGCACGTCTGAGCCCCGACGGGCCGGACGAGGACGAGACTGCGGGCGGGGTGACCGACGACGGTCCCGAGCCCGAGGAGATGTTCGCGGGCGGCCCCGAGGTCGAGGTCGAGCTGCGCCCGCAGCGCCGGCTCCGGATCTGGCAGCTCGCGCCCATCGTGGCGCTGGCCGCGCTCGGCTCCCTGATGTTCGCCTTCCCGCTCGCCTTCGACTTCGGCGACAGCGGGGCCATGATCGCCATGCTCGGGCTGCTGATCTGCTCCTGCGCGGCCGGCTGGGGAATGATGGCCGCCCGCCGCGTTGGTTACACGTGGCCGGGCCTGCCCCAGCGCGGCTCCGGCCGGCGGCCCGACTGGCGGGTCGTCCTCGCCTACGTCGTGATGGTCGCCGCGGTGGTGGCCCTGGCCGTCGGACGGGTCGCCCGGCTGCGCTGAGCTCCGCTTCTGCCACCCCGTACGATCGAGGGATGAGCACCCGGATCGCCTTCCTCAAGGGGCACGGCACCGAGAACGACTTCGTGATCGTCCCGGACCCCGAGAACGCCATCGACCTCCCCCCGGCCGTCGTAGCCGCCCTGTGCGACCGTCGCGCGGGCATCGGCGGGGACGGACTGCTGCACGTCGTGCGGTCGGCCGCGCACCCCGAGGCGAAGGACATGGCGGCCGAGGCGGAGTGGTTCATGGACTACCGCAACGGCGACGGCTCCGTCGCCGAGATGTGCGGCAACGGGGTCCGGGTCTTCGCGCGCTACCTCCAGCACGCCGGCCTCATCCCTGGGGGGGACCTCGCGGTCGCCACGCGCGGGGGCGTCAAGAGTGTGCACCTCGCCAAGGACGGGGACGTCACCGTCGGCATGGGCAAGGCCCGCCTTCCCGAGGGGGAGGTCACGGTCAGCGTCGACGGGCGCAGCTGGCCCGCCCGGAACGTGAACATGGGCAACCCGCACGCCGTCGCCTTCGTGGACGACCTCGCGCACGCGGGCCCGCTGTACGCCCCGCCGCCCTTCAGCCCCGCCTCCGCCTATCCGGACGGCGTCAACGTCGAGTTCGTCGTGGACCGCGGCCCGCGGCACGTGGCCCTGCGGGTGCACGAGCGCGGGTCCGGCGAGACGCGCTCGTGCGGCACGGGCGCGTGCGCCGTCGCCGTGGCGGCCGCCCGCCGGGACGGCTCCGACCCGGCCGTCACCGGGACGCCCGCCACGTACACCGTGGACCTCCCCGGCGGCCGCCTGGTGATCACCGAGCGGCCCGACGGCGAGATCGAGATGACCGGGCCCGCAGTGATCGTGGCCACAGGTGAGATCGATCCCGAGTGGCTGGAAACAGTCGTTCGCTGACGCGGCCGCGGCTTGGCATCGGAGGCCGGGACGGCCCGGAGGTGCACCGGAGCATCCTCGGGGCCTGGTCGCGGGTTCGAATTCACGACGGCCTTCAGGTCAGGCGGCTCAAAACCGTAAACCCCCGATCCTTCGCTCGAATGGGTGATCCGTTTCACGCTCGGCGAGAGGCGGTCAGTCGGGCGTGGTGGGCTCGGTAGCATCAAGCACCGGCCCGGACGGGGGACCGTTCACCAGTCCCCTGAGCCGTGTCCGCCCTGGGACACCCCGTCCGCCGGTCCACGCAGCCGGAGGTGCCCATGAGTGCGGAGGCCACGAACCCTGCGACGCCAGGCCCGGTAGTGCCTGTAGTGCCTGCCGCCCCCCGCAGGCGCAGTCGCCCCCGGATCGACCTGCGCCGCCTGGGTCGGGCAGCGTTGCTCGGCCCGGCCTCCCGCGGCCGGCTGCCCGACGCGATCGGCCATGTGGTCGAGGCCCACCGCGCCCACTACCCCGACGCCGACCTGCAACCGTTGCACCGCGCCTACGTGCTCGCCGAGTCCTCGCACCGCGGCCAGATGCGCAAGAGCGGCGAGCCCTACATCACCCACCCGCTCGCCGTGACGCTGATCCTCGCCGAACTCGGCGCGGAGACCACGACCTTGACGGCGTCTCTGCTCCACGACACCGTCGAGGACACCGATGTGACCCTCGATCAGGTCGGGGAGCAGTTCGGCGCCGAGGTGCGCTATATCGTCGACGGCGTCACGAAGTTGGAGAAGGTCGACTACGGGGCGGCCGCCGAGCCCGAGACCTTCCGCAAGATGCTCGTCGCCACCGGCAACGACGTCCGCGTGATGTCGATCAAACTCGCAGACCGGCTGCACAACATGCGCACCCTCGGCGTGATGCGCCCCGAGAAACAGGAACGCATCGCCAAGGTGACCCGGGACGTCCTCATCCCGCTCGCCGAACGCCTCGGCGTCCAGGCGCTCAAGACCGAGCTGGAAGACCTCGTCTTCGCGATCCTGCACCCCGAGGAGTACGAGCACACGCGCGAGTTGATCGTCGACAACGCCTCCCGCGCGGACGACCCCCTCGCCGAGTTCTCCGAGGCCATGCGCGTGGTCCTGCGGGACGCCGACATCCAGGCCGAAGTCCTCATTCGGCCACGGCACTTCGTCTCCGTGCACCGCGTGTCCCGCAAGCGCGGCCGGATGCGGGGCGCCGACTTCGGCCGCCTGCTGGTACTCGTGAACGAGGACGCCGACTGTTACGCGGTCCTGGGTGAACTGCACACCTGTATGACGCCGGTCGTCTCGGAGTTCAAGGACTTCATCGCCGTCCCCAAGTTCAACCTGTACCAGTCGCTGCACACCGCCGTCGCCCGTGAGGACGGCCAGGTCGCCGAAGTCCTCATCCGCACCCACCAGATGCACAAGGTCGCCGAGGCCGGCGTCGTCGCCCTGGGCAATCCCTACACGGGACCCGCGGAGGAGCAGACCGGACAGGGAGTCCCCGCCGACGAGGAACGCGTCGACCCCACCCGGCCCGGCTGGCTCTCCCGCCTCCTGGACTGGCAGGAGGGCGCCCCCGACCCCGACACCTTCTGGTCCACCCTGCGCGAGGACCTCGCCCAGGACCGCGAGATCACCGTCTTCCGCCCCGACGGCGGAACCCTCGGCCTGCCCGAGGGAGCCACCTGCGTGGACGCCGCCTACGAGCAGTACGGCGAGGACGCGCACGCCTGCATGGGCGCCCGTGTCAACGGCCGCCTGGCGACCCTCAGCACCGTTCTGCGGGACGGCGACACCGTTCAGCTCCTCATGGGTCAGGATCCCGCCTCGGAGCCCTCCAGGGAGTGGCTGGAGCACGCCCACACGCCCGCCGCCCGGATCGCCATCCAGCGGTGGCTGGCCACGCACCCGACCCCGGCCGAGCACGAGGGCTCCGCACCGGCAGCGGACTCCGGGGCCTCCGGAACGGCCAAGGCCGCCGAGGCGACCGCACGGTCCACGGCCGACGAGCCCGCTCCGCGGCCCGGCGCCGCGATCACCGTCGTCGACCGGCCCGAGGCGAGCGTCCGGCTCGCCGGGTGCTGCACGCCCGTACCGCTCGACGAGGTCACCGGCTTCGCGGTGCGCGGGGGAGTGGTGACCGTGCACCGCGCCGAGTGCGCCGCCGTGGCGCGCATGGTGGACGCGGGGCGCGAGGAAGTCGACGTGAGCTGGGGCGACACCACCGGATGCCGGGTCACCCTGGTCGCCGAATCGTTCGGCCGCCCCCATCTGCTCGCCGACCTCACCGAGGCCATGGCGCTGGAAGGCGCGGAGATCGTCTCCGCGACCGTCGAGCCCCCGAGCCAGCAGCGGGTCCGCCACACCTACACCGTCCGGCTCCCCGACGCCGCCCAACTGCCCACCCTCATCAGGGCCATGCGGAACGTGCCCGGGGTGTACGACGTCGGCCGCGCACAGCACCACGCGCCGGCCTCCGCGGGGCCTGTCTAGCGCACGCACACGCGTGTGCCCGAGCCGCGCGTGCGTCCCGCCCGAGCGTCGCGCACGCGCGCGTGAGCAACGAGTTCGGGGTCGATGAGGCGCGGTCGATACCGGAGCGTCACGCACGCGCGCGTGAGCAACCCGTTCGGGTGGACCGGGCGCGCGTCGCCCACGCGGTGGCCGTGCGCGCTGGTAGCGGTGGTGCATGCTGCTCACCCCCCGCGTCCGGCTGAAATCCGCGCTGCTCGCCTCGGCCGTCTCCGTCTGTCTAGTCGCCGCGAGCGCACCGGCGGTCCCGCTCGGCGTCGGCGACCGCCTCTTCCCGCACCTGGGCAACCCTGGGTACGACGTCGCGTCGTACGACCTGGCCTTCACCTATTCCGGCACCAACAGCAAACCCCTCCAGACCGTCACGACCATCGACGCCTGGACCACCGCCGCCCTGGACCGGATCAACCTCGACTTCGCCCACGGCAAGGTCGACTCGGTCGAGGTCGACGGCGAGCCCGCCGCCTTCGTCGGCGCAGGCGATGACCTGGTGGTCACCCCGGAGGACTCGCTCACCCCGGGCAGCTGGATGCGGATCACCGTGCGGCACATCAGCGATCCCGTGAGCACCGCCGACCGCGACGGCGGCTGGGTCAGGACCGCGGACGGCCTCGCCATGGCCAACCAGGCGGACGCCGCCCACCTGGTCTTCCCGTGCAACGACCATCCGTCCGACAAGGCGATGTTCACCATCCGGATCACCGCGCCCAACGACTACACGGCCGTCGCCAACGGGCTGCCGGCCGGCGTCGAACGAGTCGGCGACAGCACCACGTGGACGTACCGCACCCAGCACCCCATGGCCACCGAGCTCGCCCAGGTGTCCGTAGGCCGTTCCACCGTCGTGCACCGCGAGGGGCCGCACGCACTGCCCGTCCGGGACGTCGTGCCCACCAAGGACCGTGCACTTCTCGAACCGTGGCTGAAGAAGACCCCCGACCAGATCTCCTGGATGGAGGGCAAGGTCGGCCCCTACCCCTTCGAGACGTACGGCCTGCTCATGGCCGAGGCGTCCACCGGGTTCGAACTCGAGACGCAGACCCTCTCTCTCTTCGAGAGAGACCTCTTCACCGAGCCCGGCTACCCCAAGTGGTACGTCGAGTCGATCATGGTCCATGAGCTGGCCCACCAGTGGTTCGGCGACAGCGTCAGCCCGCGCACCTGGTCCGACCTGTGGCTGAACGAGGGACACGCCACCTGGTACGAGGCGCTGTACGCGGAGGAGAAGGCGGGCCGCACCCTGGAGGCGCGCATGAAGGCGGCGTACGGCGCCTCCGACCGCTGGCGCGCCGCGGGAGGCCCGCCGGCGCAACCCAAGGCGCCCGACCCCGGCCAGAAGATCAGCATCTTCCGGCCCAACGTCTACGACGGCGCGGCTCTCGTCCTGTACGCCCTGCGCGAGAAGATCGGCCGGCCCGCGTTCCAGCACCTGGAGCGGGCATGGGTGCACAACCACCGCGACTCCACGGCGTCCACGGCCGACTTCCAGAGCCTCGCCGAGGAGATCTCCGGACGTGACCTGTCCGGGTTCTTCAAGGACTGGCTGTACGCCGAGAAGACCCCGCCGATGCCCGGCCACCCGGACTGGAAGTCCGTGGCGCCGACCGCCGCGAAGGGGTCGAAAGCCACACCCCAGGCCGCGCCGCACGCCGCGCCGAAGGCCCCGCCGGCCGCGAAATAAGGCCGTGACGAGACGGGCCGTACCGTGCGACCATCGTGACGTCGGCGCGCACGGGCCACGGGGAATCTCCCGGGGTGCTCGTGCGTTCTCCTTCATGAAGACCGCCGTGTCGGCACCCCCAACGACGTAAGGACCCAATGACCTCCTCTTCTTCCCCTTCCCAGGACACCAAGCGCATTGCGCACGCCTACCCCGAAGGTCTTCGGGCCGATGCCCTGATGGAAGAGGACGTCGCCTGGAGCCACGAGATCGACGGAGACCGGGACGGCGACCAGTTCGACCGCTCCGAGCGCGCGGCCCTGCGCCGCGTGGCAGGCCTCTCCACCGAGCTCGAGGACGTCACCGAGGTCGAGTACCGCCAGCTCCGCCTGGAGCGGGTCGTGCTCGTCGGCGTCTGGACCACGGGGACCGCACAGGACGCGGACAACTCCCTCGCGGAGCTGGCCGCCCTCGCGGAGACCGCGGGCGCGCTCGTGCTCGACGGCGTCATCCAGCGCCGCGACAAGCCCGACGCCGCCACCTACATCGGCTCCGGCAAGGCCGAAGAGCTGCGTGACATCGTCCTCGAGACGGGCGCGGACACGGTCATCTGCGACGGAGAACTCAGCCCGGGCCAACTGATCCATCTCGAAGACGTCGTCAAGGTCAAGGTCATCGACCGTACGGCCCTTATCCTCGACATCTTCGCCCAGCACGCCAAGTCCCGAGAGGGCAAGGCGCAGGTCGCGCTCGCGCAGATGCAGTACATGCTGCCGAGGCTGCGCGGCTGGGGCCAGTCGCTGTCCCGTCAGATGGGCGGCGGAAAGGGCGGCGGCCTCGCCACCCGTGGTCCCGGTGAGACCAAGATCGAGACGGACCGGCGGCGGATCCGCGAGAAGATGGCGAAGATGCGCCGGGAGATCGCGGAGATGAAGACCGGCCGCGAGATCAAGCGCCAGGAGCGCAAGCGCCACAAGGTGCCGTCCGTCGCCATCGCGGGCTACACCAACGCCGGTAAGTCCTCGCTGCTCAACCGCCTCACGGGCGCGGGTGTCCTCGTCGAGAACTCCCTGTTCGCGACCCTCGACCCGACCGTGCGTCGGGCCGAGACCCCGAGCGGCCGCCTGTACACGCTGGCGGACACCGTCGGCTTCGTCCGGCATCTGCCGCACCACCTGGTCGAGGCGTTCCGCTCCACCATGGAGGAGGTCGGCGAGTCCGACCTGATCCTGCACGTGGTGGACGGCTCGCACCCGAACCCGGAGGAGCAGCTGGCCGCCGTGCGCGAGGTGATCCGGGACGTCGGCGCCACCAAGGTGCCCGAGATCGTCGTGATCAACAAGGCGGACGCGGCGGACCCGCTGACGCTCCAGCGGCTGATGCGGATCGAGAAGCGCTCTATCGCGGTCTCGGCCCGTACCGGCCTGGGCATCGAGGAACTGCTCGCGCTGATCGACGACGAGCTGCCGCGGCCCTCGGTCGAGATCGAGGCGCTCGTGCCGTACACCCACGGCAAGCTGGTCGCCCGTGCCCACTCCGACGGCGAGGTGATCTCCGAGGAGCACACCCCGGAGGGCACCCTGCTCAAGGCGCGGGTGCACGAGGAACTGGCGGCGGACCTCGCGCCGTACGTACCGGCACCGGCGGCCTAGGACCAGGCCGTCCTGGCCGTCCGGGGCTGTCGTGGCCCGCTGAACGCCCGAAGGCCCGCCCCTGCTTGCCGCAGGGGCGGGCCTTCGGCGTGTCCGCTCACTGCCCGCCGTAGGTCTTGCTCATGTTCTGGTAGAGCGCCTCGGCCTCCTGGCCGAGCTGCGGTCCTGCCAGCCAGGTGTTGTCGACCGGGCCGATGGAGGTGTTGGAGACCAACTTGGTCTCGCCGTCCACCACCCGGAACCAGCCGCCGCCGGAGGAACCGCCGGTCATCGTGCAGCCGATCCGGTACATCGTCGGCAGCGACGTGCTCAGCGAGAGCCCGCCCGGCCGGTCGATGCACTTGAACATCTTCAGCCCGTTGTAGGGCGCCGCCGCGGGGTAGCCCCAGGCGCCCATCGCGTCGACCTCGGTCGCGGACGGCGCGGAGAAGTCCACGTCCAGTGCCCCGCCGACCGTCTCCTCCAGTGACTTGGAGCCTGCTTCCGGCGTCACATGCAGCACGGCGTAGTCGTACGCGGCGCCCGCGCCGCCGGTCTCCGAGCCGCCGGCGATCCACTCGTTCGAGGTCGATGCCCAGTCGGCCCACCAGTTGCCGTAGGGGGCGATCTCCGAGGCCTTGGCGTCGCCGAGCTGCGCCTCGGTCTTGCCGAGGTCGTTGTAGGCCGGGACGAAGACGAGGTTGCGGTACCAGCCGCCGTCGCCACCGGCGTGCACACAGTGGCCGGCCGTCCAGACGAGGTTGGACTTGCCCGGGTGGTTCACGTCCGTGACGACCGTCCCGGAGCAGACCATCGTGCCCTCGGGAGAGTCGAAGAAGACCTTGCCGACCGGGGCCGCGTTCTCGTGGTACGGCGTCTTCTCGGCCTCCGCCTCGACGGGCGTCGGCTCCGGGTCGCTGACGCCCTCGGCGGCGGCGTCCTTCGTCGTGACCGTCTTGTCGGCCTCCTTCGCGGACTGCATCCGCTCCGGCTTCCACAGCCCCTCGATCACGGGGTTGACGAAGTCCTTGGCCTCGCTGAGCCACTTGTCCTTGTCCCAGTCCTGCCAGCCGCCGTCGGCCCACTTGTCGACGTCGATGCCGTGCTTCTTGAGCTTGTCGGCGATCTCGGCCGGGACCTGGGCCTTGCCGGCACCGGCACCGGAGGCGGTGGCGGTGGCGGACTGGGAGGCGGCGGCAGCCGCCTTGTCGTCGTCGGAGCCGTTGCAGGCGGTGGCCGTCAAGGCCAGGGCGGTGGCGAGCCCGGCCGCGAGCAGGGTGCGCGCGACGGGCGTACGTGCGGAACGCATGGTGCGATGTCCCCCGTTGAAGCGTGTGGGTCGGTGGAGCGTGGGCATGGGCCATGACCTGGCAGGGGGCCACGACCCGGAAAATGGGCCACCCCCTTGGGTGTCATGCGCCTGTCACGCGGGCATCCGAGTTCACGCGGTGATCGCCCACAGACAACACCCCACTATGCCCGTGGAATTCGGGACGAACGGCGGTGGGACGGTGAAGGTTCCCGTCAGACGTCCCACCGCGCGCACAGCGCCCCGATCCGGCTACTGACCGGCGAACTTGTCGCGCACCGAGTCGTACACGCCCTTGGCCACCTCACCCAGCCGCGGTCCCGCGAGCCAGCCCGAATCCGCCGGGCCGATCGAGGTGTTGGACACCAGCGCCGGCTTGCCGTCCGACCCGTCGGCGACCCAGCCGCCGCCCGACGAACCGCCGGTCATCGTGCAGCCGATGCGGTACATCGTCGGGTCCGCGGAGCTCAGCGAGAACCGTCCGGGCCTGTCCTGGCACTGGTACAGCTTCTGCCCGTCGTACGGCGCAGCCGCCGGGTAGCCCGTCGCCGTGATGCTGCTCACCTTCGCCACCGCCGGGGCGTCGAAGTCCACCGGCAGCGCCGAACCGACCGTCTCCTCCAGGGACTTGCCCGAGCCGCCCTCCTCCGGCGTCACATGGATGACGGCGTAGTCGTACGAGGCGCCGGCACCGCCGGTCGGGCCGCCCTGCGCGATCCACTGGTCCGAGGTCCGAGTCCAGTCGCCCCACCACACGCCGTACGGAGCCGCTTCCTCCTTGGTGGCGGTCTCCAACTCCTTGGACGTCTTCCCGGAGTCGTTGTACGACGGCACGAACGCGATGTTGCGGTACCAGCCGCCGTTCTTGCCGGCGTGCACGCAGTGTCCCGCCGTCCACACCAGGTTGGACTTCCCGGGGTGGGCCGGGTCCTGGACGACCGTCGCCGAGCAGACCATCGTGCCCTCGGGGGCGTCGAAGAACACCTTGCCCGCCTCGGGAACCTTGGCGTGGTACGAGGGCGTGATGGCCTTCGCCTCCACCGCCTGCGGCGTCGCGTCGGTCACACCCTGGTCACCGGAGAGGTCGTTCTCGTCGACTCCGCGGTCCGGGTCCTCGGCCTCCCGCATCCGGTCCGGGTCCCACAGGCCCTTGATGATCGGGTTGATGTAGTCCTGCGCCTCGCGCAGCCAGTCGTCCTTGTCCCAGTTCTTCCAGGCGCCGTTCTTCCACTTGTCGAGATCGATCCCGTGCTCTTTGAGCTTGTCCTTGATGTCGTCCGGGATCGTGATCGTATTGTCGCCGGTCGACGCCGAGGCGCTGGCCTGGCTGTCCGCGTTGGTGTCGCCCGAGTCGCAGGCGGTCGCGGTGAGCGCGAGCGCCGAGGCGAGGGCCACGGCGCCCCACACGGGGGAGGTTCTGCGGCGCGCGTTCCTCCCCCGGCGAGCGGTGAACGACGGCCGTATGGATCGCATGGTCTGACTCCCCCTGCTGTCAACGAACTTGGAACACCGGCCGTTCCCCAGGGCGGAACTCATGGTGCTCTCATACCGAGTTCAAGCGGGTCTCACGGCCATGTGCGATGCCACCACACGATATGCGGTCGCTGTGGGGGACTCCCGACGGAATGGCAACTGTTCGGTCACAGCAAGGATCTTGAGGCAACCCGTAACCAGGAAGGCCGTCCGGGGTTGGTAGCGGTGGGGGGTCGGCTGCCTGCGCCCGGCCCCCTGAACTGCGGGAGGACAGGGAGCCGTGGCCGTCACCGAACCAGTGCCCGAGGGCATCCTGAGACGTCAGTCGGCACGCGAGTCGGCGGCGCGCACGTACGCGCGTGCCCTGCCGATCGTTCCGGTACGGGCACGTGGGCTGACCATCGAGGGCGCGGACGGACGCCGCTACCTCGACTGTCTCTCGGGCGCCGGCACCCTCGCGCTCGGTCACAACCACCCCGTCGTCCTGGAGGCCATCCGCGGGGTTCTCGACTCGGGCGCGCCCCTGCACGTCCTCGACCTCGCGACGCCCGTCAAGGACGCCTTCATCACCGAGCTGTTCCGGACCCTGCCGCCCGGTCTCGCCGACCACGCGCGCGTGCAGTTCTGCGGACCGGCCGGCACGGACGCCGTGGAGGCCGCGCTCAAACTGGTCCGCGCCGCCACCGGCCGCACGGGCGTCCTGGCCTTCACCGGCGCCTACCACGGGATGACCGCCGGATCCCTCGAAGCCTCTGGGGGCGCCTACGACGTACGGGTGGCGCGCCTGCCCTATCCGCAGGACTACCGCTGCCCGTTCGGCGTCGGCGGGGAACGCGGCGCAGAACTCGCCGCCCGCTGGACCGAGTCCGTCCTCGACGACCCCAAGTCGGGCGTACGGCAGCCCGCCGGCATGATCCTCGAACCCGTCCAGGGCGAGGGCGGTGTGATTCCCGCACCGGACGCCTGGATGCGCCGCATGCGACAGATCACCGTGGACCGCTCGATCCCGCTGATCGCCGACGAGGTCCAGACTGGCGTCGGACGGACCGGCGCCTTCTGGGCGGTGGAGCACAGCGGGGTCACCCCTGACGTGATGGTCCTGTCCAAGGCCATCGGCGGCAGCCTGCCGCTCGCCGTCGTCGTCTACCGCGAGGATCTCGACGTCTGGCAGCCCGGCGCCCACGCGGGCACGTTCCGCGGCAACCAGCTCGCCATGGCCGCCGGCACGGCGACCCTCGCCTACGTCCGCGAGAACCGCCTCGCCGAACGCGCAGCCGTCCTGGGAGCCCGCATGCTGGGCCGACTCCGGGACCTGGCCCGGGACTTCCCGTGCATCGGAGACGTGCGGGGGCGCGGGCTGATGATCGGAGTCGAGCTGGTGAACCCCGACGAGGCATGCGTGCCCGGCGGGATCGACGCCCCGCCGGTCGACGCCCACGCCCATGACGGACTCGACGCGACTGCCGACGGCGACGAGGTCCGTGCCGCCAGGCCCCGCACGGTGCCCCGCTCCGGCCCGGTTTCCGCCCCCTGCCCCGCCGCCCCAGCGCTGGCCGTCGCCGTCCAGCGAGAGTGTCTCCGGCGCGGCCTGATCGTCGAACTCGGCGGGCGGCACGCCAGCGTCGTACGACTGCTTCCGCCCCTGACCATCACCGACGAGCAGGCCGCCGCGGTACTGGACCGGCTGGCGGACGCCGTGGCCGCCGCGGCCGGCCACCACGCGCGCGGTGCGGGCAGCCGGGACCACACCCAGCCGAACCACCCCGACGAGCCGAGCAGGCCGCGCCGCCCGCCCGGGCGGGTTCCGCGCCAGGGCGGCCGTGCCGAACGGGCGGGCTAGTCCGGACAGCCGCTGCTGCACCGGCAAGACCACGGACCCGGTCGGCCCCACCACTTCACAAGGAACGACCTTGACCACCTCCCCACTGCCCGCCGACACCGATTCCGCGGCACCCGCGTCCGTCGCCCGTCCCACACCGGCGGCCCCCTCGGGCACAGCCCTGACGCAGGTTCCCGTGCCCCGTGGGCCAGGAGACGGTTCTGCCGCCGACCTCCTGGACCACCCCGATCCCCACACGGCCGCCCAGGCAGCCGCCGTGGAGAACCTGCTGCGCTGCTGGGTGCGCGAGACCGGTCTGCCCGCACCGGGCGACGGCATCCTGCGCGTGACGCTGCCCGCGAGCGGGGTCACCCTGCTCGCCCCCGTCCACTACTGGTCCTCGACGGGCTGGCACCGCTTCGGCCTCCCGCGCCTAGCCGGCGCGCCTCAGCAATCCCCACCCGCGGACGCCGTCACGGTCGCGGCCCTACTGGCCCGCGAGACGCTCACCGCTGCCGACCCGGCTCCCCGTCCCGCGCCCACCAGCGGTGGAGGCGGAGCAGACGTCGACCTGGTCGCACGCGTCGCAGACTCCGTCCGCCGTACCGCGGCCTTCATCAGCGAGCGCCGGGAGCGCCCCGCCCACGACGAACCCGACCTGTTCCTGGCCGCCGAGCAGGCACTGCTCCTCGGGCATCCGCTGCACCCGACCCCGAAGAGCCGAGAAGGACTCTCCGACGGCGAAGCACGCCGGTACTCACCCGAGTCGCGAGGCTCCTTCCTTCTCCGTTGGCTCGCTGTCGCTCCTTCCGTGCTCGCCACCGACTCCGCCTGGACCGAACGTGGCCGCCCCGTGCCCGCCCCCCAGCTGACGGCCCGCCTAGCCGGGGCCGGACTGCCGCTGCCCGACGGGTTCGCCGCCCTGCCGGTGCATCCCTGGCAACTGCGCGAGGCACGGCTTCGTCCCGAGGCCGAGGCACTGTTCGACGCCGGACTGCTCCAGGACCTCGGAGCCCACGGCCTCCCGTGGCATCCCACCTCCTCCGTACGCACCGTCCACCGCTCCGCCGCCCCCGCGATGCTGAAACTGTCGCTGGGGCTGCGCATCACCAACTCCCGTCGCGAGAACCTCCGCAAGGAACTCCATCGGGGTGTCGAGGTACATCGCCTCCTGCGCGCGGGTCTGTCGAAGGAGTGGCAGGCGGCCCACCCCGCCTTCGACATCGTCCGGGATCCGGCCTGGCTCTCGGTCGACGGACCGGACGGGCTCCCGCTGACGGGGCTCGACGTGATGATCCGGCACAACCCGTTCGCCCCGGCGGACGACGTCTCCTGCATCGCCGGACTCGTCGCGCCCCGGTCGCATGCCCTCTGGACCTCGGGGTCGGACGCCCCGACGCCTTCGGTCCACCCCGCCGCCCCGGACTCGGCGCCCGCCCACCGCTCCCGGCTGGCCTCGATCGTCGCGGGACTCGCCGTACGGACAGGCCGGCCGCTGGGGGCGGTCGCCGCCGAGTGGTTCCTGCGCTACCTGGAGCAGGTCGTCCGTCCCGTCCTGTGGCTCGACGGTGAGGCCGGGATCGCCCTGGAGGCGCACCAGCAGAACACCCTCGTCCTCCTGGACTCCGACGGCTGGCCCATGGGCGGCCGCTACCGCGACAACCAGGGCTACTACTTCCGCGAGTCCAGCCGCGCGGAACTCGAAGCCCGCCTGCCGGGCATCGGCGAGCGGAGCGACACCTTCGTCTCCGACGAGGTCACCGACGAGCGCTTCTGCTACTACCTGGGGATCAACAACGTGTTCGGGCTCATCGGCGCGTTCGGTTCCCAGCGGCTCGCCGACGAGCAACTGCTGCTCGCCGCATTCCGTCGCTTTCTCGCCGACGCCGCCTCCGGCCCCGACCGGCTGCGCAGTTCGCTGCCCGCCCGACTGCTCGACTCACCCGTCCTGCGCTGCAAGGCCAATCTGCTGACCCGGTTGCACGGCCTCGACGAGCTCGTCGGCCCGGTGGACACCCAGTCCGTCTACGTCACCATTCCCAATCCCCTCCGCCGCTGAATTGCCGCATCCCGTACCGCCGCCTCGGGTCTCCTCCTGTCTCTTAGCCTCTCTCTGCGCCTCCTGTTCTTCGCCGACGTACCTGCCGCCCCCGACCTGCCGAGAGGAGCCTGCCGTGCCTCCCGTCGAGGCTGACGCCGACACCCGTACGCGCACGCCCGCCGCTGTTCCCGGTCTGTTCGACCGCTTCGGCGACTGGGGGCCCATCGCCACTTCGGCCGGCGCCTTCCGGCTCGTGCCCGTACGGATCGACAGGGACCTCTCGCTCGTCGGCCGGTGGATGAACGACCCGGCCGTCGCGGCGTTCTGGGAACTGGCGGGGCCCGAGCCGGTGACCGAGGGACACCTGCGCCGCCAACTGGCCGACGGACGCAGCGTCCCGTGCCTCGGCCTGCTGGAAGGCCGGCCCATGAGCTACTGGGAGGTCTACCGGGCGGACCTCGACCCGCTGGCGCGCCACTATCCGGCCCGGCCTCACGACACCGGGATCCATCTCCTCATCGGCGGTGTCGCCGACCGTGGGAGAGGGCTCGGTGGCCCGCTGCTCAGAGGGGTCACCGAATTTCTCCTCGGCGGAAGATCCGCGTGCGCCCGCGTCGTCGCTGAACCCGACCTTCGCAACATTCCGTCCATCGCCACCTTTCTGAGCGCCGGTTTCCGGTTCTCCGCGGAACTCGACCTGCCCACCAAGCGGGCCGCCCTCATGGTCAGAGACCGAGTCCCGTCCGATGCTTCGTGACGCCACGCGGTCGTGTCGTCGCTTTTCGTAACGTCTCGCGCGCCGATCCGGTTCCCGCCCATCCGCTCCACCACCCGACCGAGAAGACCGCCGTCTTGATCCCTTCCCTCCCGTCAGCCTCGACCACCCGATTGTCAGTGCCGCGCCGTAGGGTGGTCGCGCTATGACGAAGCCCTCACTCCCTGAACTCCTGCACGCCGCCGTCACCGCCGTCGGCGGCACGGAGCGCCCCGGCCAGGTGACCATGGCCGAAGCCGTCGCCGAGGCGATCGACGACGGATCCCATCTGCTGGTCCAGGCCGGCACCGGCACCGGTAAGTCACTCGGCTACCTCGTGCCCGCGCTCGCGCACGGGGAGCGCGTCGTGGTGGCGACCGCCACGCTGGCCCTGCAGCGCCAGCTCGTCGAGCGGGACCTGCCGCGCACGGTCGAGGCGCTGCATCCGCTGCTGCGCCGCCGCCCGGAGTTCGCCATGCTCAAGGGCAGATCGAACTACCTGTGCCTGCACCGTCTGAACGAAGGCGTTCCGCAGGACGAGGAGGAGGGCCTCTTCGACCAGTTCGAGGCGGCCGCCCCCACCAGCAAGCTGGGCCAGGACCTGCTGCGTCTGCGGGACTGGGCGGGCGACACCGACTCCGGTGACCGCGACGACCTCACCCCCGGCGTGTCCGACCGCGCCTGGGCCCAGGTGTCGGTGTCCTCCAGGGAGTGCCTGGGCGCCACGAAGTGCGCCTACGGGGCCGAGTGCTTCGCGGAGATGGCGCGCGAGCGCGCCAAGCTGGCCGAGGTCGTCGTCACCAACCACGCGCTGCTCGCCATCGACGCCATCGAGGGCGCCCCGGTCCTGCCGCAGCACGAGGTGCTGATCGTCGACGAGGCGCACGAGCTGGTCTCGCGGGTCACCGGCGTCGCCACCGGAGAGCTCACCCCGGGCCAGGTCAACCGGGCCGTGCGCCGGTCGGCGAAGCTGGTCAACGAGAAGGCGGCCGACCAGCTGCAGACTGCTGCCGAGGGCTTCGAGCGGCTCATGGAGCTGGCGCTGCCCGGCCGCCTGGAGGAGATCCCGGAAGACCTCGGCTACGCCCTCATGGCCCTGCGCGACGCCGCGCGGACGGTCATCTCTGCCATCGGAGCGACCCGCGACAAGTCCGTCCAGGACGAGGACGCGGTGCGCAAGCAGGCGCTGGCCTCGGTGGAGACGGTGCACGACGTGGCGGAGCGGATCACCAACGGCTCCGAGTGGGACGTCGTCTGGTACGAACGGCACGACCGCTTCGGCGCCTCTCTGCGGGTCGCCCCCATGTCCGTGTCGGGCCTGCTGCGCGAGAAGCTCTTCGCGGACCGCTCCGTGACCCTGGCCTCGGCGACATTGAAACTGGGCGGGGACTTCAACGGGGTGGGCGCATCGATGGGGCTCGCCCCGGAGGGCACGCAGGGCGAGGACGTCCCGCAGTGGAAGGGCCTCGACGTCGGCTCGCCCTTCGACTACCCCAGGCAGGGCATCCTCTACGTCGCCAAGCACCTCTCGCGCCCCGCGCGGGACGGCGACCGCACCGACATGCTGGACGAACTCACCGAACTGATCCGGGCGGCCGGCGGCCGGACCCTCGGACTCTTCTCCTCGATGCGGGCCGCGCAGCTCGCCGCCGAGGAACTGCGCATCCGCATCCCCGAGTTCCCGATCCTCCTCCAGGGCGAGGAGACCCTCGGCGAGCTGATCAAGAACTTTTCGGCGGACGCCCGGACCTGCCTGTTCGGCACGCTGTCGCTCTGGCAGGGCGTCGATGTCCCCGGTCCCAGCTGCCAGCTGGTCGTCATGGACAAGATCCCGTTCCCGCGGCCGGACGACCCCCTGATGAGCGCTCGCCAGAAGGCGGTGGAGGAGGCCGGCGGCAATGGCTTCATGGCGGTCGCGGCCACCCACGCGGCGCTGCTGATGGCACAGGGCGCGGGCCGCCTCGTACGTGCGTCGGGGGACCGCGGCGTGGTCGCCGTACTGGACCAGCGGCTGGCGACGGCCCGCTACGGGAGCTATCTGAAAGCGTCTCTGCCGGACTTCTGGTACACCACGGACCGCGATCAGGTCCGGAAGTCGCTCACCGCGATCGACGCGGCGGCCAAGCAGGCAGAGACGGCCGAACAGGCAGAGGCAGCCGAGCAGACAGAAGCGGCCGAGGAGGCAGCGGCGCAGTGAAGGCAGGGGGCCGTCCCGGAGCGGGTACGGCCCCCTGCCTTCACGGACCCTCGGGCGCCTTCACGAACGTCGGGCACAGCGCAGGGCCCCGGAACCGGCGCAGGGATCCCGGGGCCCAGTCAGGGGTGGACGGGGAAGGCCCGCCCGCCGCCGTCCTCAGACGCGGCGGAGTACGGCCACCACCTTGCCGAGGATCGTCGCGTCGTCACCCGGGATCGGCTCGTAGGCGGCGTTGTGCGGCAGAAGCCACACATGGCCGTCCTCGCGCTTGAAGCGCTTGACGGTGGCCTCTCCGTCCAGCATCGCGGCCACGATGTCGCCGTTCTCGGCGACGGGCTGACGGCGTACGGTGACCCAGTCGCCGTCGCAGATCGCTGCCTCGATCATCGAGTCGCCGACGACCTTCAGCACGAACAGCTCGCCGTCGCCCACCAACTGCCTCGGCAGCGGGAAGACGTCCTCGACCGATTCCTCGGCGAGGATCGGGCCACCGGCGGCGATGCGGCCGACCAGCGGGACGTACGACGCGGCGGGCTTGCCGGCCGTGTCCGTGGGCTGCACGGAGGCGGCCTGATCGGAACCGCGCACCTCGTACGCGCGCGGGCGGTGCGGGTCGCGGCGCAGGAAGCCCTTCCGCTCCAGTGCCATCAGCTGGTGGGCGACCGAGGAGGTGCTGGACAGGCCGACCGCCTGACCGATCTCCCGCATGGACGGCGGGTAGCCGCGCCGCTGCACGGAGTCCCTGATGACCTCGATCACTCGGCGCTGCCGGTCGGTGAGTCCCGAACTGTCCGCACGGATGCCTGGAGGTCGCCCAGGCAGTGAGCGCTTGTGCGCTTCGGGATTCATGGATTCGTTCATCGCATGCACCGGCTCGAGTCGGCCCTGGGAGCGGTCCTGGGCAGTGATGGTGGCACTGTCTGCGGTGGTGGTCACGTCGGCCCCTCTCGGTTGTCTCCCTGCTGGACAACGGTAGTTGCTTTCGAAAGGTTGCGCCAAACACACGTTCGAGTGAAAAAGCGTGGATAGCCTGACTTGATCATGTGTCTGGGTGTATGGCTAACGCGGTCCCTGGCAGGTAAAAGGGCTCATTGTTGTACTCTTCACCGCCGGGGCCGACGACCTTGTGAGGTGCGGCCTCAGTCTGCCATCCGGTCTCCCGTCAACCGGGGACCGGCCCCCGCTGTGCGCGAGAGTCCCACCTCTCCTCCTTGTGGCGCCCACGGTATCGCCGTACGTGTCGCGGCGATACGCCCGTACGCGCGCGTGCAGGGGTGGATTTCGGGTGCTCGGCGTGACGGCGGGATCGCGTGGGGTGAGCCCGGCGAACGCGACACGCGATACGGCCTGGATGTATGAGCCAAGCCCTATATCTAGTGGTTGGATTGCAGCAGCAGCCCAGAAGTTGTGGTCCCCGGTGTCTTCGGATGCTCATGGATCCCCTATGCTTGGGGCTGCTTCGAGGGGCCCATGAGGCCCGGCGAGGCCATTGAGTCTGCTGTGAGGAGGGTTGGAGTTCATGCACTGCCCCTTCTGCAGGCACCCCGACAGTCGTGTCGTCGACAGCCGTACGACGGATGACGGCACGTCGATCCGCAGGCGCCGCCAGTGCCCTGACTGCTCCCGTCGTTTCACGACCGTGGAGACGTGCTCGCTCATGGTGGTGAAGCGGTCCGGAGTCACGGAACCCTTCAGTCGCACCAAGGTCATCAACGGCGTGCGCAAGGCATGCCAGGGACGGCCGGTGACGGAGGACGCGCTCGCTCAGCTCGGCCAGCGGGTCGAGGAAGCGGTGCGGGCCACCGGAAGCGCCGAGTTGACCACCCATGACGTGGGACTGGCCATACTCGGCCCGTTGCAGGAGCTCGATCTGGTCGCCTATCTGCGATTCGCCTCCGTCTACCGGGCGTTCGACTCGCTCGAGGACTTCGAGGCCGCCATCGTCGAACTCAGGTATCAGACGGGACACCCCACCGCGGACGACGACGACCGCGAGGACGACACAGGGGCTGTCGCGGGGAGCCAGGAAGACGGCGGCGGGTCCGGAGAGGCCGTGCAGGTCCCCGAGCCCGCCCACGCCGCCGACTGACCGACGGGCCGGAACCAGGACCTCACACTCCGGGACCGGCCGGGCGGCGGCGGACCAACACCTGCTGTGGGCGGTAGCGCGTGGGCGCCCGCAGTACAAGACAGAACACCGTGTCACGGGAACAGCGTGGCATTTCAGGGCGTTTTCGCCCGTAGAGGGAGGCGGCATGACAGAGACGGCGAGCGGTCCGGCACGAGGTTCCCGAGCTAAGGGCGCCAAGACCACCAAGGGCCTGCGTATCGAGCGCATCCACACCACCCCCGGCGTGCACCCGTACGACGAGGTGGTCTGGGAGCGCCGTGACGTCGTCATGACCAACTGGCGCGACGGCTCGGTCAATTTCGAGCAGCGTGGCGTCGAGTTCCCCGACTTCTGGTCGGTGAACGCGGTCAACATCGTCACCAGCAAGTACTTCCGCGGTGCCGTCGGCACCCCGCAGCGCGAGGTCAGCCTCAGGCAGCTGATCGACCGCATCGTGAAGACGTACCGGAAGGCCGGCGAGGACCACAACTACTTCGTCTCGCCCGCCGACGCCGAGATCTTCGAGCACGAGCTGGCGTACGCCCTCCTGCACCAGATCTTCAGCTTCAACAGCCCCGTCTGGTTCAACGTGGGCACGCCGCAACCCCAGCAGGTCTCCGCCTGCTTCATCCTTGCCGTCGACGACTCCATGGAGTCGATCCTCGACTGGTACAAGGAAGAGGGCATGATCTTCAAGGGCGGTTCCGGCGCCGGCCTGAACCTTTCCCGCATCCGCTCCTCCAAGGAACTCCTCTCCTCCGGCGGCAACGCCTCCGGACCGGTCTCCTTCATGCGTGGCGCCGACGCCTCCGCCGGCACCATCAAGTCCGGTGGCGCCACCCGCCGGGCGGCCAAGATGGTCGTCCTCGACGTGGACCACCCGGACATCGAGGACTTCATCGCGACCAAGGTGAAGGAAGAGGAGAAGATCCGCGCTCTGCGCGACGCGGGCTTCGACATGGACCTGGGCGGCGACGACATCACGTCCGTCCAGTACCAGAACGCCAACAACTCGGTCCGGGTGAACGACGAGTTCATGGAGGCCGTCGAGCAGGGCGGCCAGTTCGGCCTCCGCGCGCGGATGAGCGGCGAGATCATCGAGAAGGTCGACGCCAAGGCGTTGTTCCGCAAGCTCGCCGAGGCCGCCTGGGCCTGTGCCGACCCGGGCATCCAGTACGACGGCGTGATCAACAACTGGCACACCTGCCCCGAGTCCGGCCGGATCACCGCGTCGAATCCGTGCAGCGAGTACATGCACCTGGACAACACGTCCTGCAACCTCGCCTCGCTGAACCTGATGAAGTTCCTCAAGGACGACAGCAAGGGCAGCCAGTCCTTCGACGCCGACCGCTTCCAGAAGGTCGTCGAGCTCGTCATCACCGCGATGGACATCTCCATCTGCTTCGCGGACTTCCCGACCCAGAAGATCGGCGAGAACACGCGCGCGTTCCGCCAGCTCGGCATCGGCTACGCCAACCTCGGCGCGCTGCTGATGGCCACCGGCCACGCGTACGACTCCGACGGCGGCCGCTCCCTGGCCGGCGCGATCACCTCCCTGATGACGGGCACGGCGTACCGTCGCTCCTCCGAGCTGGCCTCGGTCGTCGGCCCCTACGACGGCTACGCCCGCAACGCCGACGCCCACAACCGCGTCATGAAGCAGCACTCCGACGCCAACGGCACGGCCGTCCGCACGGACGACCTGGACAGCCCGGTCTGGGCCGCCGCCACGGAGGCCTGGCAGGACGTGCTGCGCCTCGGCGAGAAGAACGGTTTCCGTAACTCCCAGGCGTCCGTGCTCGCCCCGACCGGCACCATCGGTCTGGCGATGTCCTGCGACACCACCGGCGTCGAGCCCGACCTCGCCCTGGTCAAGTTCAAGAAGCTGGTCGGCGGCGGCTCGATGCAGATCGTCAACGGCACCGTGCCGCAGGCCCTGCGTCGCCTGGGCTACCAGGAGGAGCAGATCGAGGCGATCGTCGCCCACATCGCCGAGAACGGCAATGTGATCGACGCGCCGAGCCTCAAGCACGAGCACTACGAGGTCTTCGACTGCGCCATGGGCGAGCGCGCCATCTCCCCGATGGGCCACGTCCGCATGATGGCCGCGATCCAGCCGTGGATCTCCGGCGCCATCTCCAAGACCGTCAACATGCCGGAGACGGCGACCGTCGAGGAGGTCGAGGAGATCTACTTCGAGGCCTGGAAGCTCGGCGTCAAGGCGCTCGCGATCTACCGCGACAACTGCAAGGTCGGCCAGCCCCTCTCCGCGAAGACCAAGGAGAAGGAGAAGGCCGAGGTCACCGCGAAGGCCGAGGACACGATCCGCACCGCGGTCGAGAAGGTCATCGAGTACCGCCCGGTCCGCAAGCGCCTGCCCAAGGGCCGTCCCGGCATCACGACCTCGTTCACGGTCGGTGGCGCCGAGGGCTACATGACCGCCAATTCCTACCCGGACGACGGTCTCGGCGAGGTCTTCCTGAAGATGTCCAAGCAGGGTTCGACCCTCGCAGGCATGATGGACGCCTTCTCCATCGCGGTCTCCGTCGGCCTCCAGTACGGCGTGCCGCTGGAGACGTACGTCTCGAAGTTCACGAACATGCGCTTCGAGCCGGCCGGCATGACCGACGACCCGGACGTGCGGATGGCGCAGTCGATCGTCGACTACATCTTCCGTCGCCTGGCGCTCGACTTCCTGCCCTTCGAGACGCGCTCCGCGCTCGGCATCCACTCCGCCGAGGAGCGTCAGCGCCACCTGGAGACCGGCTCCTACGAGCCGAACCTCGAGGAGGAGGACGTGGACGTCGAGGGGCTCGCCCAGTCCGCCCCGCGCCAGACGGACCTGAAGGCCGTCGCCACCCCGAAGGCCGACGTCGAGGTGGCCAAGCCCGCCCCGCGGCAGGCCCACACCAGTGCCGAACTGGTGGAGATGCAGCTGGGCATCCAGGCCGACGCCCCGCTGTGCTTCTCCTGCGGCACGAAGATGCAGCGGGCCGGTTCCTGCTACATCTGCGAGGGCTGCGGGTCGACCAGCGGCTGCAGCTGATGCCTCGCACCTGCTCGGTGTGACCTAGCTGGTCAGGGCGGTGGAGCCGGTACTCGGCCCCACCGCCCTCCGCGTCCGGCGGCCCAGGGCCGACGCGGCGCCGTCAGGAGCGGCGCACCTGGCCCATGATCCTCGTGAACGTCGCCGGGTCGTCCTCGAAGCCCTGGACGCCGGAGTGGAACGACCACCCGTCGGCTGCCTCACGGACGAACTCCGCGACCGTCGCCGCGGTCGCACCGAGAACGTCGCCGAAGTCGTCCTCGTCCAGGACGGTGTAGCCCTCCCGTATCCGGTAGGCGGGGTTGAGCACGCTGACGAAGCTCCGGTGCTCGGTGTTCTGCTGGATGACGACGCCGACGACCACGCGCGCGTACCGCGCATCGAGGCGGTCGAGCTCCAGCGTCATCACCTCGTCCCAGCCGAACCCCTTGCCGTCCTTGCTGTCCCGGTTGAGATAGATCGTGCCGTCCGGGGAGCGACTGTCGAAGTGCACCACATAGGCAGGGGCGCCCTTCGGATCGCTCGCCAGATAGGTCGCGGCCACAATGTCCAGATCGGTGGGCGGCTGTCCCGCAGGACTCGGGTCCCACTTCAGCGCCATCTCGATCTTGCGGATTCCCTTGTTGAGCCCGCTCACCGGACTTCCCCTCCCCGTTTCCCGTCTGCTGTCGCCCCGAACTGGCCGACCATCAGGGCAGGTTGTCCATCCTGCCACGCGCGCGTGCACCGTCGCAGGACCGCTCTGTGTCCGAGCGTGACCAACGCCACGCCCGCTGGCCGTACCATGGCGCGGTGCTGGTCAAGTGGATTCGCTGCACCGTGGTGGACCGCCGCGGTTTCGAACGGGGACAGCGAAAATGGGCGGGGCTTCTGGGGGAGCCGGGATTTCGGGGACAGGGCGGGGGCTGGAGCAGGGGGCGCCCCGCGGTCGCGCATGTCTTCGCCTTCTGGGAGAGCCGCGCCTTCTACGACTCCTTCATGGCGCGCTCCCACGACCGCCTGGCGGCGGCCCAGTCGGGAACCTTCAAGGACGCCCAGGTGCGCCTGTTCGACTACCGCTTCGACGTGAAGACCGGCTTCGAGCCCCGCTTCACCGACTCCGACCTGCTGCGGGTGGCCCTGTGCCGGGTCCATGAGGAACGCGCCGAGCACTTCACCCTGATGCAGGAGAAGGTGTGGAACCCCGCCATGGCCGGCTCGCCCGGCATGATCCGCGGGCTGTTCGCCGAGGCGCCCGGGCACGAGTTCATGGTCCTGTCGATGTGGCGCTCGGAGGCCGAACACGGCAAGTACCGCACCGAGCGCGTGGAGCGGCTCGCTCTGCGCGCCCAGACCGAGGCGGACATCTCCACGCTCACCGGCGACATCGTCGAACTCGAGTCGACCTGGACGGTTTGAAGTCAGGACTCACCGCGCAGCTTGTTGAACGTGTGCCGTTTTGGGCCTTCTGCTGCGGGATCTGTGTGACCTGCGCCGTATGGAGGCCCTACGAGTGCTCGATCGGCCGTGATCCGATCTAGGGTTTTGGCATGGCACGACCACGGCGCATCGTCCTTGTCCGCCACGGGGAGTCAACGGGCAATGTTGATGACACCGTCTACGAGCGTGAACCCGACCATGCACTCGACCTGACCGACCGAGGACGGCGGCAGGCCGAGGAAACGGGAAAGAACCTGCGGGAGGTGTTCGGCCGCGAGCGGGTCAGCGTGTACGTCTCCCCCTATCGGCGTACGCATGAGACCCTCCGCGCCTTCCACCTCGATCCCGAGCTCATACGGGTACGTGAGGAGCCCCGGCTGCGCGAGCAGGACTGGGGAAACTGGCAGGACCGCGACGACGTACGACTGCAGAAGACCTACCGGGACGCCTACGGGCACTTCTTCTACCGTTTCGCACAGGGCGAGAGCGGAGCCGACGTCTATGACCGGGTCGGCGGCTTCCTGGAGAGCCTGTTCCGCAGCTTCGAGGCCCCGGACCACCCACCGAACGTGCTCCTGGTGACCCATGGCCTGGCGATGCGCCTGTTCTGCATGCGCTGGTTCCACTGGACGGTCGCCGAATTCGAGTCCCTCGCGAACCCGGGGAACGCCGAGACGCGCATGCTCGTTCTCGGGGACGACGGCAGGTACACGCTTGACCGGCCCTTCAACCGCTGGCGAGATCCAGAACCGTACGGGATCACCGGATAGAGTGGGAGATCGATGACCGTTGACACCTCTCCCGACGGGCGCCTGGAACGCGCCCTTGCCAGCCTGCGCGGCCTCGCCGTGGGTGATGCGCTGGGCTCCCAGTTCTTCGTACCGGCGAACTACTCGCTCCTGCAGCGCCGTGAGCTGCCTCCCGGCCCATGGCAGTGGACCGACGACACCGAGATGGCCTGCTCCGTCGTGGCCGTCCTCGCCACCCACCACCGCATCGACCAGGACGCCCTGGCCCACTCCTTCGCGGAACACCACGACTTCGACCGCGGGTACGGCCCTGCGGTCAACCGGCTGCTGAGGCTGGTCAGGGAGGGTGCCGACTGGCGTGAGCTGTCGGCCGCCCTCTTCCACGGGCAGGGGTCCTGGGGCAACGGCGCCGCGATGCGGATCGCCCCGTTGGGCGCCTGGTACGCGCACGACCCCGAGCAGGCGACCCACCAGGCGGAGATCTCCGCCTACCCCACGCATCAGCACCGTGAGGCCGTGGTCGGCGCCATGGCCGTGGCTGCGGCCGCAGCGCTGGTTGGCGCCCCGGAAGGCCCGCCGAGCGCCGAGGCACTGCTGGACGGTGTCATCGCGCTCGTCCCGAAGAGCGCCGTGGGCGCCGGCCTGCGCCGCGCCAGGGACATGCTCGACTACGCCGACGCGGCCACCGTCGCGGCGGTGCTGGGCTGCGGACGCCGAACGTCCGCCCACGACACCGTCCCCTTCGCGGTCTGGTCGGCCGCTCGCGCCCTCACCGACTACGAGACGGCGTTCTGGACGACCGCACAGGTCGGCGGGGACGTGGACACGACCTGCGCGATCGTGGGCGGAGTGCTGGCGTCCGGCAAGGCCGGAGCACCTCCAGGGGCGTGGGCGCGGCAGGTGGAAGCGCTGCCGGGATGGATGCCCACTTCCGTTTGACGCGCGGCGTCCGCCCTCCGATGAGAACTCATGGTGTTCGGCGGGAACTCTGCGTGACGGGCTGCGCGTTCTCTCGACAACCGCCGCATGGCGTATGCGGACACATGGGCATATCGGCGCATGGGCACATGGGTGGCTGAGCAGGTGACTGCGGGAGCGGCGTAGGGGGTGGGGGTGGGTATGCGGTTCGTTCTTTTCGTGATCATGCTGTTGGTTCTCGGCGGCAGGGCGGGCCGATCGGGGAGCGGCGGACGCGCCTTCGCCATGCCTGGCGGCGTCACTCCGAGATCGGCCCGTGGAACCGTGCTGTCAGCCGACCGCGGGGCCGGCCGTACCGGAGAGCGCCTCCAGGTCGCTCTTGCGGACGCGGATCACGAGCCAGGCCGTCACCAGAGCGAGTACGGCCATGGCGGCGGCCGGGACGAAGGCTGTCGAGATGCCGTGAGCGAGTACCTCGTGTCCCCAGGGCGCGGGCAGTTGGTGAGTCTTGGCGAACTCGGCCTTCTGTTCCGCGGATCCCTCGGCCAGGAACTTCGGCAGTTGCTTCTCCGCTTCGTCTTTGCTGGCCGAGCCGAAGACGGTCGTCAGGATGGACAGCCCGAGCGAACCTCCCACCTGTTGCGTGGCGTTGAGCAGTCCGGACGCGGCGCCCGCTTCCTGCGGGGCGACGCCGGAGACCGCGGTGACCGTCACCGTCACGAAGTTCAGCCCCATGCCGAAGCCGAAGACCAGCATCGGTCCGAGCACCCCGCCGACATAGGAGCTGTCAGGGCTGATGAAGGCCTGCCAGGTCAGCCCGATCGCGACCAGAGTGGATCCGCCGAGCATGAACGGCTTGGGGCCGAGGACCGGCAGGAAACGCTGCGACAGACCCGCGCCGGTCGCGATGGCGACCGTCACGGGAAGGAAGGCGAGGCCCGCCTTGATCGGGCTGTAGCCCAGTACGTTCTGCACGAACAGCACGATGTAGAAGAACATGCCGAACATGGCCGCGGCGAGGCTCAGCATGATCACGTACGTACCGGAGCGGTTGCGGTCGGCGAACATTTTCAGCGGGGTGATCGGCTCCTTGGCCCGCATCTCCGTGAACATGAACGCGATCAACAGGGCCAGTGCGGCCCCGAAGGCGCCGAGGGTCACGCCGTCCCGCCAGCCTGCCTCCGCGGCGCGGATGAAGGCATAGACCAGGGAGGCCATGCCGGCTGTCGAAGTCAGCGCGCCCGCGATGTCGAAGCGCCCCGGGTGTCGCTCGGACTCGCTGATGTACAGCGGCGCGAGGACCGCGATGAGTATGCCGATGGGCACGTTGACGAACAGCACCTACCGCCAGTCGAGCCACTCGGTGAGCATGCCGCCCGCGAGCAGGCCGATGGCGCCGCCGCCCGCGGAGACCGCGGCGAAGACCCCGAAGGCCCGGTTCCGCTCCGGCCCCTCGGGGAACGTGGTGGTGATGAGCGCCAGGGAGGTGGGCGACGCGATGGCGCCTCCCACGCCCTGGAGGACGCGCGCGGCCAGCAGCTGCCAGGGCTCCTGGGCCAGTCCGCCGAGCAGCGAGGCGAAGGTGAAGAGCAGGATGCCGGCCATGAACACCCGGCGTCGCCCGAGGATGTCCCCGGCTCGCGCGCCGAGCAGCAGCAGGCCGCCGAAGGTGAGTGTGTAGGCGCTGACCACCCAGGTGAGATCGGTGGTGCTGAAGTTGAGCGCGCCTTGAATGTGCGGGAGTGCGATGTTCACAATCGTCGCGTCCGGAAGCGTTACGCCGCACGTCATTAGGTTCCGGCTCACACTGGAGTCCTGACCAGCGTAAACGGGAGTGTGCCCTTCGGCGGGTGCTCTCTTTGGGCGGCGATCTCGGGCCGACCAGACAAGAGGGCGAACCTGCAAAGTGTGGTCGGTGTCCATGCCGGAGTCGGTGGGACGGGAAAATGCATCGACTGCATTTGATGTATTCTCCTGTTTATGATGTCCACGGGACATGTCGCTCCGGCGTTCGTGCATCTGACCGCTCACCCATTGCGGTGGCGGTTGCTGACCGAGCTAGCCGCAGGCGACTACCGGGTCCGTGAACTGGTGGAGCGGGTTGGACAGCCGCAGAACCTGGTCTCCTACCACCTGCGGCTCTTGCGCAGCGGTGGGCTGGTCACGGCCCGGCGCAGCAGCTTCGATGGTCGTGACACCTACTACCACCTGGACCTGGAGCGTTGCGCGTACGCACTCGCCGACGCCGGTACCTCTCTGCACCCGGCTCTGGGATTCGATCCCATCAGCTCGTCGCCGCCATCCACACCGTCATCCGTGAGGCCCGCTGTGCTGTTCGCCTGCACTGGCAACAGTGCCCGCTCAGCGATCGCCGAGGCGCTGCTGCGGCACCGCGCCAACGGTCAGGTCGAGGCGAGCAGCGCAGGCAGTCATCCCAAACCTCGCATTCACCAGGACGCCGTGCGGGTCCTGCGAGAGAGCTATGGGATCGATATCTCGACTCAGCGTCCGCAACGCCTGGACACGTTGACCGGCCTCCGGTTCGACTACGTGATCAGCCTGTGCGACAAGGTCCGCGAGGTCTGCCCCGACTTCGGTGACCATCCGCGGCTGGTCCACTGGAGCATTCCTGACCCCGCCGCAGCCGATGGCAACAATGGCCCGGTCGGTTACCCCGCTTTCGTCCGAACGGCGGCAGAGATCGACACGCGCATCCGTTACCTGCTGCCGCTGCTTGCCCACACGCCACAGGAGGTCAAGCCGTGACTACACACGACGAGTTCGCCAGCGTCCGGTACGTCGTCGACGACGTCCAGGCGGCCGTCGACTTCTACACCACCCATCTGGGTTTCACCCTTCGTTTCAGCGCCGCCCCGGCCTTCGCCGACGTGGTGCGCGGGCCGCTGCGGCTACTGCTGTCCGGCCCGGCCAGCTCCGGTGCCCGCGCCACTCCCAGTGGCGTAGGTGCCGGACGCAACCGCATCCATCTGATCGTTGAGGACCTCGACACCGAGATCGAACGGCTCCGCGATGCAGGACTGGCTTTCCACAGCGACGTGGTCTCGGGTCCCGGCGGACGTCAAATCCTGCTCACTGACCCCGCAGGCAACCTCATCGAACTGTTCGAGCCTGCCCGTTAGTCGAAGCGCGACCACGGCAACCCCGTTCCGATCCCCGGTGTTGTCGGGCGCGGCGCCGCCTGCTGAGCACCAGGGCACAGGCGCTGTCACCACTGCTGTTGCGACCCACTCACCAGCCGCGCCGAGATCCGAGGAGCCGCCGTGATGATCGTGCCCGAGGCCCCCCCGAGGTTCCCGTCGTCTCCCGTACCGGAGACCGCAAGGGATGCATTGACGAGGAACTGTGCGTATGAGTAAGTCGTCGACAGCGAACGGTGTTCCAGACGAGCTGCAGCGCAGGCTCGGGGTGGGTGACGCCGTGGTGATCGGTCTGGGATCCATGATCGGTGCGGGGATCTTCGCCGCTTTGGCCCCGGCGGCGGGTGCAGCCGGGCCCGGGCTGTTGCTTGGCCTGTTTGTTGCGGCTGTGGTGGCTTACTGCAATGCGACGTCCTCCGCCCGGCTGGCCGCCCGGTATCCGGCCTCGGGCGGCACCTATGTCTACGGCCGTGAGCGGCTGGGGGATTTCTGGGGCTACCTGGCCGGCTGGGCCTTCGTGGTGGGTAAAATCGCCTCCTGCGCGGCGATGGCGCTCACGGTTGGCTCGTACGTGTGGCCCGGCCAGGCGCATGCGGTGGCAGTGGCCGCGGTGGTGGCGCTGACCGTGGTCAATTACGTGGGGGTGCAGAGGTCTGCCTGGCTCACGCGGGGCATCGTGGCGGTCGTGCTGGCGGTGCTCGTCGCCGTCGTGGTCGCGGCCCTGACGTCCTCGGCGGCAGAGCCCACGCGTCTGGACGTTGGCGCGGATGCCTCCTTCGATGGGGTGCTGCAGGCGGCGGGGCTTTTGTTCTTCGCATTCGCCGGATACGCGCGTATTGCCACGCTCGGCGAGGAAATACGCGACCCGGCGCGCACGATCCCCCGGGCGATCCCGCTGGCGCTGGGCATCACCCTCGTCGTCTACGCCGTCGTCGCCGTCGCCGTTCTGACGGTGTTGGGCCCGGCCCGACTGGCGGATGCCACGGCGCCGTTGTCGGATGCGGTCCGCGCCGCGGGCGCCGACTGGCTGGCGCCCGTCGTGCGCGTCGGCGCGGCGGTGGCCGCGCTCGGCTCGCTGCTGGCGCTGATTCTCGGCGTCTCCCGCACCACCCTCGCTATGGCCCGCGACCGGCACCTGCCGCACGCCCTGGCGGCGGTCCACCCGCGCTCCAAGGTGCCGCACCGGGCCGAGCTGGTGGTCGGCGCCGTGGTGGCGGCAGTCGCGGCGACGGCGGATGTGCGCGGCGCGATCGGGTTCTCCTCTCTCGGAGTGCTCGCCTACTACGCGATCGCCAATGCTTCGGCCTGGACCCTCACCCCCACGGAGGGCCGCCCGCACCGACCGATCCCCCTGCTGGGGCTGATCGGATGCCTCGTGCTCGCCTTCGCCCTGCCCGCGACGTCCGTGGTCTCCGGTGCGGCGGTACTGGTCCTCGGCGCTGCAGCCTATGGTCTGCGCCGGGCGTTCGCCGTCCGGCGGTCCCCGTGAGCTGCTCGCCCGCGCGTACTTCGGGTGCCACAAGCGCGCCTGAGGCGCCCCTTGATCTCGGGGCGCACCCTGGGCGGGTTGGTGTCGGTCCTTTGGTTGTCAGTGTTGGGCGTGGACGACGGGGTGGCCCTTGCCGCGGCCGATCATCCACTTGTTGACCGGGGTAGTGATCAGGAAGGTGACCGCGAAGCCGCCGAGGAGGGCGTACCAGAAGAGCCCGTCGGAAGGTGGGCGTCCAACGCGCGGCGTGATGGCGATGATGGTGTTGTCCTCCACTTCCATCACGGCTATGCCAGGCCGGCGGACCGCGAACAGTGTGAAGGAGCAGCCGAAGTGGAACGCGAGCGTGATCGCCAGGACCATGGTGGGCATGTTGCTCCACAGCAGGGCAGTGCTGAGGATCTCGCCGATCGCGCAGTGCAGCGTCGCCTTCGCGGCCGTTCCCCAGGATGTCCCCGCGTCCCCGCTTGTTCGGTGTGGTCGCGTGTGGTGCTGGTGTGGTGAGCGGTGTGGTCCATGACCTCTTACCCATTTTCATCCGGAGTGGCACGAGTTTCCGAGTCTCAACCGGATGATCTGCGACAACACCGAAGCCCAATGTCAGATGAAAAATAATGGCCATGTCGCGGGGAACCCCCCCCGAAATCGTTTAAAGCCACTGGCCGAGACGTCGCGTCGTGCTATAGTTAGTATAGGTTGGATCGGCACATATGCCCGCTATGATCAGGAAGGTATAGACCTTCACCTGTCGGTGTTGACATACAGTCGAATGGCGCGCTGAGTAACAATCGGCGGAATGGGATGTTCCGACTCTAATGGGTCGGACGGTATACGGGGAGAAGTCATGGCAGACGATGGCATACCTTGAATTGGCCCGACGCTGATCATGCGTCCTCGCCGTCAATTGATGGACTTCACGTTTGAAGTCGGAAAAACCGTACCACTCTCTGTGTGCTGCGGTTGATCGAATTCAGCATGTTCTCTTCAGTTGCATGAGTGTCATCGGGGGTAGGTTATGTCAACGAGGCCGACAATTGAGAGCCGAAAGCCGGATGTGATATCTGGTGCCGCAATCAGGGGGCGGATGCCGGGGCTGCTGGACGAAGACGCCCGGAGGAAAATATTGCTGGATATTCTCGGGACTGATATCAGTCCCGAGTTGATTGAATTTTCGGAGGGTGTCGGCGGAGACCCTCACTTGCTTGCCGAACTCGCGCTCGGGCTCGCCGAGGAAGGGCTTGTTGAGGAGCGTAATGGCGCGGTGTGGCTCACGGTGCGGCGGATTCCACGTCGTGTGCTGGCTGGTGTGATTCGTCAGTTGGACGAGCTGAGCGCGGCCTGCCAGCAGTTCCTCAAGGTCGCAGCGGTGTTGGGCAGGTCCTTCATGCTGGAAGATGTGTCCAGAATGCTGGATCGGACCTCGGCCAGCTTGCTTGCGCCCCTGGATGAAGCGCTGGTCTCCGGATTCGTCATTGAGGCTGAGCAAAAGCTCGCGTTCCAGAGTGATTTCCTTTTTTGGGGGATTGTCGAGTCCATTCCCGCTCCTGCGCGTGGCGCGTTGCAGCGTGAGGCGATGAGGCTCTCCAGAAAGCTTGGCCAGGAAAGCGATGTGCGTCTCGGGGCGACTGAGTGTCCGGCTGAACCGTGCTTTGTCGTCGAAGTGGCAGCAGGTGGCCAGTGCTCCAGGGCCTATGGTCTGATCATGAACGGAAATGCGGCAGCCGGCATACATGCGGCGGAAAGCGTTCTCGCCAGTCCGGGGATTCCTCAGGCCGTGCGGCTCGATGCGGAAGCATCAGTGATCCTGGGGTACTTCCTGATCGGCAAAGAAAAGGCCGTCGAGCTCTCCGAGCAAATTCTTCGGGAGCGTGGTACTCGGCCGGGTGATATCGCCGCGTTGATGGCGCTGACTACCCTTTCCAATGTGCGCTGGCACGCCGGAGAGTTATCCGAGGGTCTCAGTCTTGGCCGTACCGCGGTACGCCACAGTGACGATGCTGATCCCGTATGGCGTCTGCATTTCCAGCTTGCGCTGGCGGGAAAGCTCGCAAACCTTCGCGAATTCAGCAAGGCGGAATCGTTGATCGATGACGTTGACGTTGGCCTGCGAGGACTGTTCACACCGGTCTGGACGGCTGCGCCCGCGGCTATGCGGGCCCGGATATTCCTCCAGTCCGGGCGTTTGGGCGATGCCCGCCGGCAGGCGGAGGCAGCGACCGCCGCGGGGGAGGGGGAAGCTGTTCCCATGCTCCGGCCCCTGGCGTCCTCCGTGCTCAGCACGATCTTTCTCTATCTGGGGGACCTACCCGCAGCGATCGAGCACGTGGAGCGGATGCGCGCTGACCTGGCGAGCGGTCAGGGGGTGCTGGAGTCCGCACAGTACGCTTGGACGGACATACTCATCACGGCCAAGAAGGACGGACCTCGGGCGGCTGTCGAGTTGCTGTCCGACAAGTACGGTCACCTCCCGACGCGGCGGTCTCTCTACATCGAGGATCCGAGTTCTGCCGCCTTTCTGGTCCGCCTGGCACGCGACGTCGGTGACAGCAGCCTCAAGCGCAGCGTCCTCGACACCGTGAACGGTCTTGCGGGCGACAACCCCAATATTTCGATCGTGGGCCTCACGGCCATGCATGCCAACGCGTTGGCCAACAGCGACCCGGCTGCCCTGGCACACATCATCGTGGAGTCGCCGGACCCCGTCTCCGTGGCCTTGGCGACAGAAGAACTTGCCAAGCTGTATGCGGCCCAAGCTCCGGCGCGGTGGCGGCAGGCGATTTCACCGACACCTGCGGACGCCATCTCACTGCAGAATGTCACCTGCTGGGGGCGCCTCTCCGAGATGGAGCAGCGAATTTCCTATTTGGTGAGTGTGGGACTGACGAATCGCCAGATCGCCAGACGAGTGCACTTATCCGCGCATACGGTCAACTACCACCTCCGCAAGGTCTATCGGAAGTTGGGGATCAACACCCGCGTCGAACTGGCGCGCCAGGCGGCGACCTATGCGAGTGGAGCCGCCGTCTACTCGATGGAAGGCGAGGAGGGCAACCCCATCTGATCGGCAGGGCTAGATGTCATGCATATGATCGATGGTCGAGGTCCTTTGGTTGGCAGGGTCGAGACACGGGCGCCTCGCCCCGGCTGTCGGGGGCTCGTTGGGTAGTTCCCTCTTCGGGCACGCTCGACTCTTTTCGCACCGCGCCGCGGCCGGGTCAGCCTGCGACTCCGAGCTGGCGGGCGTCATCCGGCACCGGAGAGGGTGTCTCGTGCGCGAAGAAGTGCTGGGTCAGCTTGACGCGACTGTTGATGTCGAGCTTCGAGAACACCCGCCGGAGGTGGCTGTCGACGGTGTGGGGTGACAGGAACAGGGCGCTCGCCGCTTCACGGTTGGTCCTGCCATCGACGATCGCTCGTACAACGCGCAGTTCCGCACTCGTGAGGCTCTCCCAGCCCGACTTGGGCCGACCGGCGCCGAGTCGGCGCACCGGGTGCACGCCGAGGCGACGCAGCTTCCTCTGCACGCGTGCCGTGTCGCGCGTGGCCCCGCAGTCCAGATAGAGGTCCAGGGCGGACTCGAGGAGCTGGACCGCTCGGCTCTTGCCCCCCATGCACTGGTTCACCCGCGCCGCGTCCTCCAGCGCGTTGCCCGCCGCCAGGGGATGTCCGGCGAGCCGGTGGAGCTCCGCAGCGCGATGCAGTGCGGTCGCATCGTCGTATAGAACGCCCTCCGCGTGTTCGGCTCCGCCCCTCAACGACTGCACGCCCGGGTTGCGCTCGGCGACGTGCCGGGCGAACGCGGCTGCCTGCTCAGCTTCCGCGCCGAGTCCCGCCTGCTTGGCCTGGCGAATGAGCGTCGCGGCCGCCGTCGGAGCCTCGGAGAAGAGCAGGGGGTCGGGTGAGGTCTGCGCCTGGACGTTGATCAGTGTCTGGACCATCATCGCCGGACGCCCACTGGCCGCGTGGAACTGCGCGAGCGCCCAGTCTAGGCGGGTCCTGTCGGCTGCCGCACCGCCGGGCACCAGTCGTTCGGCCATGCGCAGCTGTTCGCTGGCGGTGGCAAGATCATCACATTGCGTACTGATGCGCGCCAGCACCAGGCGTGCGGGTACCGAGTGTTCGGGTGCCGACCACTCCGCCAGGCGGAGCGCGCTCTCGGCTTCGGCACGGGCTTCCTCGAGCCGGCCTGTCGCCGCCAGCAGTTCGGCCTGATGTCCGTGCCATAGGGACTCAGGCCAGGTCTCGTCGAGCCTGTCCGCCTCCTCTTTGACGGTGGTGAGGACGGCCGCCGCTGCATCGAACCGATCGACCGCCACGAGGGCCCGGGCCAGCCATGTCCACAACGGGCGTTCGTACGCGTCGGAGTGAGACGAAGCTGTCGGCTGCCCATGCGCCGGTGCCGCCATCGTGCCTGGTTCGCCGCTCACGCGTTCCGCGGCCTCAGTGACTGCCCGGCTCAGTTTGGCGCGGTCCAGCTCGCCGATATCCTGCCGAGCCAGCGCTCGACGCAGCAACTCGGCGGACAAGTCGTCGCAGTCGGCGTCCCGCAGCCCTTGCCCCAGCTCCAGCACGAGCTGCGTCTCGGCCGCCGCGTCGAGGCCGGGGCGCACGCCGATGTCCAGGAGACGGGAGGCTTCGGCATCCCGCCCCACCGCAACGAGTAGGCGCAGTACACGTGCCAGCGCTTCCGGTGTGTCGTCGCAGTGACGCGCCAGTGCCGAGACGGCCCGGGTCGTCATGGAGTCGTCCCTGTCTCTCGGCGATGACGGTCGCGGTGGTGTGGCGGGTGTAACGGCTGACGGGACAGGGTTCGGCCGATCGGGGCGGAAGTCCGTGGCGCCGGTCTGGGGGAGTCGCACGGCGGGAGAAGGTACGGCGGCAGGCCCGGCGGACTCACTGTCCGAGGACGCGGCATACTGAAGCGCTTCAGCGATCACCGCGTGGGTGAACGCCAACTCCGCGCCCTCCCTTCGCACCAGGCCCACCTGCACCGCCTCCTCGACAGCGGTGGACAGACCGGCGGTCGGCTCGCCGAGTAGATCTGAGACTTGCTCGACCGCGAACGGACGGCCGGACCGCCCGCCGTGTTCGACGAGCCGCCGAACCCCGGGCGACATACCATCCAGCAGCCTGTCGATCGCCGTACGGACTCCGGCGGGTACACGTTCGGTCAGCACCGAGGCCGTGCCGTCCAGGACGACGACCTGCCCGGCTTTCATGAGCGCGCGGAAGACGTTCTTCACCAACCAGGGGTTGCCTTCGCAGCGAACCGCCCAGCGGAGCACCGATGAGTCCGGTTTGGCGCCGAGGATGCCGCTACACAGCTCGGCCACCGCCTCATCGTCCAGCGCCCCCACGTGGAGCCGAACGGCAGCGTGGTCGATCAGCCAGTCGAGGGCGTGCTGGGCGAGCATCGACGAGGGAACCGGCCGGCGGGCGAGTAGCCAGAGCACCGGAGACGAGGCGAGTGACCGGACAAGCTCCCGCAGGGCGAGTGCGCTGACATCGTCGATCCGATGGATGTCATCCAGCACGATCACAAGAGGGTGCCTGCGCGCTGCGTCTTCGACCAGCTCACCGATCCGGTCCATGAGGCAGAAGGGATTGCTGCCCGGACGCACCAGATCGTCGAGTCCGGCCGAACCGGACAGCGCCCGCCGTAAGAAGTTGATCAGCAGGTGCACGGGGGTCAGATGATCGGTGCCGCCTGTCCGCCCTACGACCGCCGTCAGGCCGCGTTCGGCCGCCTCTAGGGCCGCAGCCTGCAACAGCTGAGTCTTGCCCATGCCGAACGAGCCCTCGAGGATGACGCAGTTCCCGGACCCCTGCGCGGTGGCGTCCAAACGGGAGCCCAGCGCAGCCAGGATGTGCTCACGCCCTGCCAATGGATTCATGATTCCCCCCGTGTTGCTCTGAAGAGCCGTGCAAACAGCGTTCCGTCAGGCGCAACGCGGTGTGCAACTGTCCGGACTGGCCAGTTGAACACCCAGCGTTCACCAGTGATCAATTCGAGCGATCAGCGTGGCCCGTTCAGTTATACGGGATGCCCGCCGGTGCGACAGGAGTGACCGGCCCCATTCGTACTACTCGCCCGAGTAGTGGGCAGCACGGACGTTTCGTCATTACCGTTCGTGTCGTTCCGATTCGCTGGTGAGCAGGCATCGACTTTGACGCACTGTTCCCGAGATCGCCTTGTTTTCCTGCGGGATGACATGCATTCGGAATGGGCCGGGATCCGCTCCGCGCTCGACGTGACTGATCGCAGCGAATTCACGGGAGTCCGAGATGCATGAGTGTGAGAGTGACCGTCGCCTCGACCGGGAGATGAAAGCATGACCGTCAGTTATCTCGGAGCAGCCGTGGACCCGGCCGCCGTCGATGCCGCGATCAGTGACTTTTTCGCGGAACGCCGAGCCGAGGCCGCTTCGCTCGGTGGGGACTTCGCGGCGACCGTCGCTGAGTTGGAGAACTACATCCTGCGCGGCGGCAAGCGCATCCGGCCGGCCTTCGCCTGGCTGGGCTGGCTCGGTGCCGGCGGCGACCCGGGCGACCCGGTAGCCTCGGCGGTGTTGCGCGCCTGCGCGGGATTCGAGCTGCTGCATGCGTCGGGGCTGATCCACGACGACATCATCGACGCGTCCCAGACCCGTCGCGGCTATCCCGCCGCACATGTGGTCTTCGCCGAGCGGCATCGGATGCGGCGCTTCTCCGGTGACCCGGGTGCCTTCGGCGCAGGCGCCGCCATCCTGGTCGGAGACCTGGCCCTGGTGTGGTCCGACGTCATGGTGCGCGCGTCGGGGCTGCCGGCGGATGCGCAGACCCGGCTCGGACCGGTGTGGTCAGCGGTGCGCTACGAGGTGATGTACGGTCAGCTGCTCGACCTGATCAGCCAGGCGAGCGACGAGGAGGACGTCCACGCGGCGCTGCTTGTCGACCAGTACAAGACCGCCTCGTACACGGTGGAGCGACCACTGCAGTTCGGCGCCGCGATCGCTGGCGCCGAGATCGGCCTCGTCGCGGCCTACCGGGCGTTCGGCGCCGACATCGGAATCGCCTTCCAGCTGCGGGACGACCTGCTGGGCGTGTTCGGCGACCCGGCGGTGACGGGCAAGCCGTCGGGAGACGACCTGCGCGAGGGCAAGCGGACGGTGCTGCTTGCGACAGCGCTGAAGCGCGCGGACGAACGCAATCCGCAGGCGGCGGCGTTCCTCAGGGCGACGATCGGAACCGACCTCACCGACGACGACCTCGCCCGGGTCCGCGCCGTCCTCACCGACGTCGGCGCCGTGGATGACATCGAACGGGAGATCGCGCGACGCGCCGACCAGGCCCTTGCGGTACTGGAGGCGAGCAGCGCCACCAGTACCGCAAAGCAACAGCTCGCCGCGATGGCGATCAAGGCGACGCAGCGGGCCCACTGATGGCAGCGACACATCCCCGCACCTTCACCGACCGCACGGATCTCACGGGCGAGCCGGACGCCGACCCGCGGCGCACCGGTGTCGGACGTGCCCACGGCAAGGCCATCCTGCTCGGCGAACACGCCGTCGTGTACGGCGCTCCGGCCCTGGCCATTCCGGTTCCGCAGCTGACGGTCACCGCGAACGCGACGCGGCGTCAAGGGTCGGGTGACAACGCGGGCCAGGTCACCTTCGCGCTGGCAGGACCGGGGTCCACCTCGGAGATACCGCCGTCCTCGAGCGGACTGCAGAGCCTGGTGGCGGAGTTCAAGGAATGGGCGGGCATCGGCGACGGTTTGTGTGCAGACGTGGTCATCGACTGCGCGATCCCGCAGGGTCGTGGGCTCGGCTCCAGCGCCGCCTGTGCCAGGGCGGCGGTACTGGCGCTCGCGGATCTCCTCGGCCGCCACCTCGACGCCAGGGCGGCGTTCGATCTCGTACAGGCTTCCGAAAGAGTGACCCACGGCAGGGCGAGCGGCATCGACGCGCTCGCCACCGGTGCGACATCGCCCCTGCTGTTCCGCTCCGGCACTGCCCAAGACCTGCCTCTTCCGATGCCGGTGGACGGCTCCTCGCACACCAGGGAGCGGACCGTCGGCCGCGCCGGCATCGGCCGGCCTCCCGGTTCCGGCGGACTGTTCGTCATTGCGGACAGCGGAGTGAGTAGCGGCACCAGGGTGGCGGTGGAGCTACTGCGGAGCAGGTTCGAGCGCGAACCGGAGACGCGAGAGGCGTTCGTCGGCCAGGTGTCGGACCTGACGGACGCGGCCGTCCGGGACCTCGCTCGCGGCCGGTGGAGCGATTTCGGCGCGCGGATGACCGAGAACCACCGGCTGCTACGCGAGATCGGGATCAGCACGGACCGAATCGACGTCCTGGTCGAAGCCGCGCTCGCCGCCGGCAGCCTGGGTGCCAAGATCAGCGGCGGCGGTCTGGGCGGCTGCGTGATCGCGCTGGTCGGCGAGCCCGGCCAGGCGGAGGCGGTTGTGAGCGGTCTCCGACAAGCCGGTGCCGTCGGGACCTGGATCGTGCCGGCAGGAAGGTATGCGCACCATGCGGACTGACCACCAGGCGGAGCCGACCGAGGCGGCCATCAGCGCCCTGGGCCACGGCACGACGGCCGTGGCTTATCCGAACATCGCGCTGATCAAGTACTGGGGCAAGCGCGACGAGCGGCTCATGATTCCGTACGTCGACAGCCTGTCGATGACCCTGGACGTATTCCCGACGACCACCACCGTCCGGTTGAACCCTGCGGCGCCGGCCGACAGCGTCACGCTCGACGGCTCGCCCGCGGAGGGCGAGGCGCGGCGGCGCGTCATCGACTTCCTGGAGCTACTGCGGGAGAGGTCCGGGCGTTCTGAGCCAGCCACCGTCGACACCCGCAACTCCGGCCCCACGGGGGCGGGTCTGGCGTCCTCGGCGAGCGGATTTGCCGCCCTGGCACTGGCCGGCGCCGCCGCATACGGGCTTGATCTCGATCGCACCGCGCTGTCGCGGCTGGCCCGCCGAGGGTCCGCGTCGGCCTCCCGGTCGATCTTCAGCGGCTTCGCGATCTGCCATGCGGGCCGGGGCGTCGGCGCGGCCGCGGACCTTGGCTCCTACGCGGAGCCGGTACCGGCCCCGGATTTCGACCCGGCGCTGGTGATCGCGCTGGTCGACGCAGGAGCCAAGGCCGTGTCCAGCCGGGCAGCCATGCGGCGGACCGTCGACACCTCGCCGCTTTACCAGGCGTGGGCGGCCTCCAGCAAGGCCGATCTGGCCGAGCTGCGGGCAGCGTTGTGGCGGGGCGATCTCGATGCGGTGGGGGAGATCGCCGAGCGGAACGCCCTCGGCATGCACGCGACGATGCTGGCCGCGCGACCGGCGGTGCGCTATCTGTCGCCGGCCACGGTGGCCGTGCTCGACGGCGTGCTGTGGCTGCGTTCGGACGGCGTCCCGGCCTACGCGACCATGGACGCCGGACCCAACGTCAAGGTGCTCTGCCACCGTGCGGACGCCGCTCGGGTAGCCGATGCGGTGAGTGACGCCGCACCCGGCTGCTCGGTGGTCATTGCGCGGCGCGGACCAGGCGCTTGGCTGCAGAAAGGGGTCGAGCGGTGACCGCCGGCAGGGCGATCACCCGGCAGGCCCCGGGCAAGCTGTTCGTCGTCGGCGAGTATGCGGTGCTGGAGCCGGGCCACCCGGCGATCCTGGTGGCGGTCGACCGCCACGTCAGCGTCACTGTGTCGGCAGTTGACGGGGCCGAGGTCGTGATCGAGTCCGACCTCTGCCCGCAAGGAGCGCGCCTGTGGCGCGGTGAAGACGGGCTCGCCGGGCTCGACGCCGACGACGGGTCGCGGGCACTGAACCGCCTCGGTCATGTGGTCTCAGCGATCGACGTGGTCGACGGACTGCTGGCCGAGCGTGGACGGCGCGCGCCGCCGATCCATGTCTCGATCACGAGCCGCCTGCACCGCGACGGGACCAAGTTCGGCCTGGGGTCGAGCGGCGCGGTGACGGTCGCCACGGTGACCGCCGTGGCCGCGTACTACGGCATGGAGCTGTCACCCGATGACCGGTTCCGGCTCGCGCTGCTGGCTACGGCGGGGCGCGACCCCCGTCCATCCGGCGGCGATCTCGCCGCGAGCGTCTGGGGCGGCTGGGTCGCGTACCAGGCGCCCGACCGGGCGGCCGTGCTCGCCATGGCGCGGCGCGGGGGCATCGAGGAGACCCTCCGGGCGCCGTGGCCGGGTTTCGCGCTGCGCCGGCTGCCGCCGCCCCGGGGACTCGCGCTGGAGGCTGGGTGGACGGGACAACCGGCCAGCACCTCCTCGTTGGCAGGACGCCTGGAGACGGGGGAGTGGCGGGGCAGCGCGGCACAGCGGGACTTCGTCGAGCGCAGCGACGCCTGCGTGCATGCCTCGATCCGCGCGCTCGAACAGGGAGACGACAACGAGCTGCTGCATCGGATCCGCGGTGCCCGCCGGATGCTCGCCGATCTGGACGACGAGGTTCGTCTCGGCATTTTCACCACCAGGCTGACGGCGCTGTGCGACGCCGCCGAGGCCGTCGGCGGCGCCGCAAAGCCCTCGGGCGCCGGAGGCGGCGACTGCGGCATCGCGTTCCTGGACGCCGCGGCGGCACGGAAGGTGTCGCGACTGCGGCAGCGGTGGGCCGCCGCGGGGGTGCTCCCCATGCCGATTCACATCCAACAGACGAAAGGGAGCGCAGCATGATCGCTGAGCGTAAGGACGCCCACGTCCGGTTCGCTACCGAGCAGCATCGCCAACGCAACGTGTACAACCAGTTCGATGACGTGTCCTTCGTGCATCATGCGCTGTCCGGCATCGATCGCTCCGACGTCTCGCTGGCCACCCGGTTCGGCGGCATCGAATGGCAGGTTCCGCTCTACATCAATGCGATGACCGGCGGCAGCCCCAAGACCGGCGTCATCAACCGCGATCTGGCGATCGCCGCCCGCGAGACCGGTGTGTCCATCGCGACGGGATCCATGAGCCCGTACTTCGCCGACGAATCGGTGGCGGACACCTTCAGCGTGATGCGCAAGGAGAACCCGGACGGATTCATCCTGGCGAACGTCAACGCCAACGCCACGGTCGAGAAGGCACGGAGGGCCGTCGATCTGCTGCAGGCCGATGCTCTGCAGATCCATGTCAACGTGGTCCAGGAAACGGTGATGCCGGAGGGCGACCGGTCGTTCGCCTCCTGGGGCCCGCGGATCGAAGAGATCGCGGCTGGCGTCGACGTCCCGCTGATCGTGAAGGAGGTCGGCTTCGGGCTCAGCCGCGAAACCCTGCTGCAGCTTCAGAAGATGGGCGTGCGGGTGGCCGATGTCTCCGGCAGCGGAGGCACGAACTTCGCACGTATCGAGAACGACCGGCGTGATCAACCCGACTATTCGTACCTCAACGGCTGGGGACAGTCCACTCCGGCCTGCCTGCTGGACGCCCAGGGCGTCGATCTCCCGGTGCTGGCCTCCGGCGGTGTCCGCCACCCGCTCGACGTGGTGCGTGCACTGGCGCTCGGCGCTTCCGCCGCCGGGGCGTCCGGCCTGTTCCTCAAGACCGTGCTCGACGGCGGTGTGCCGGCACTGGTCTCGCTGCTCTCCTCGTGGATCGATCAGGTCAAAGCCCTGATGACCGCGCTGGGCGCGCGTACCCCCGCCGGCCTGACCCGGTGCGACGTGCTGGTCCATGGCGACCTGCGCGCGTTCTGCACCGACCGGGGGATCGAGACCCGGTGGCTGGCCACCCGCTCCCAGTCCGACAGCACCAACTCCTACAGCACTGACCACGAGACGATTGGAGGCACCCGATGACCGATGCCACCGCGGTCGCCGGCGTTCCCATGAAATGGGTGGGTCCCCTGCGTATATCGGGGAATGTGGCCGAACTCGAGACGGAGGTGCCGCTCGCCACCTACGAGTCACCGCTGTGGCCCTCCGTCGGCCGGGGCGCGAGGCTCTCCACCATGGTCGAGCAGGGCATCGTCACCACCCTGGTCGACGAGCGGATGACGCGCTCGGTGTTCGTCAGAGCCGAGGATGCGCAGACCGCGCACATGGCCGCCCTGGAGGTCGACGCACGCCTCGATGAACTTCGTGAGATCGTCCGCACCTGCGGCCGGTTCGTCGAACTCATCGGGTTCCACCATGAGATCGCGGCCAACCTGCTGTTTCTCCGCTTCGAATTCACCACCGGCGACGCGTCCGGGCACAATATGGCGACGCTGGCCGCCGATGCGCTCCTCACCCACATCCTGAAGGCCATTCCGGGAATCACCTACGGGTCGATCTCGGCGAACTACTGCACGGACAAGAAGGCGACCGCGATCAACGGCATCCTCGGCCGCGGCAAGAGGGTCATCGCCGAACTGCTGTTGCCACGTGACATCGTCCACAAGTCGCTGCGCACATCGGCTGCTTCGATAGCCGACCTGAACGTCGGCAAGAACCTGATCGGCACCCTGCTCGCTGGCGGAATCCGCTCAGCCAATGCGCATTACGCGAACATGCTGCTCGGTTTCTATCTGGCGACGGGCCAGGACGCGGCGAACATCGTGGAGGGTTCCCAGGGCGTGACCGTGGCCGAGGACCGGGACGGCGACCTTTACTTCTCCTGCACCCTGCCCAACCTGATCGTGGGAACGGTCGGCAATGGAAAGGGCCTCGACTTCGTCGAGGAGAACCTGGACCGGCTCGGCTGCCGCGCGGTGCGTGAACCCGGCGACAACGCGCGCCGGCTCGCGGTCATCGCAGCCGCGACGGTGCTGTGCGGCGAACTCTCCCTGATGGCGGCGCAGACAAACCCGGGGGAGCTCATGCGGGCGCACGTCCGACTGGAACGCAAAAACGCGACAACCAAGATCGGAGGCTAGTGATGCCCGGGGATGTCACCATCGGAATCCACGATCTCTCCCTCGCCACGGCGCGGTACGTCCTGACGCACGAGACACTGGCTGCCCAGAACGGCGCCAACGTCGCCAAGTACCACCGGGGCATCGGACAGCACTCGATGAGCGTGCCGGCCGCCGACGAGGACATCGTGACGATGGCCGCCGACGCAGCCGCCCCCATCGTCGCCAGGCATGGAGCCGACCGGATCCGGACGGTCGTCTTCGCGACCGAGACATCCGTCGACCAGTCGAAGGCGGCTGGGGTCTACGTCCACTCGCTGCTGGGGCTGCCTTCTGCCGCCCGGGTCGTGGAGCTCAAGCAGGCGTGCTACAGCGGGACGGCGGCCTTGCAGTTCGCCATCGGCCTCGTTCACCGTGACCCGTCGCAACAGGTCCTTGTGATCGCCAGCGATGTCTCGAGGTACGAGCTGGGCACGGCAGGTGAAGCGACTCAGGGCGCGGCCGCGGTGGCCATGCTGGTCGGCGCGGATCCCGCACTGGTGCGTATCGAGAAGCAGTCGGGGGTGTTCACCGCTGACATCATGGACTTCTGGCGGCCGAACTATCTCACCACCGCCCTGGTCGATGGGCGTGAGTCCATCTCCGCGTACCTGCAGGCGGTGGAAGGTACGTGGAAGGACTACACCGAGCGCGGCGGCCGAGCGCTCGACGAGTTCAGCGCGTTCTGCTACCACCAGCCGTTCACGAAGATGGCCTACAAGGCGCATCGGCATCTGCTCCAGCACTGCGGGCACGCTACCGACGAGGGCGAGATCACCCGCGCCATAGGGCACACGACGGCCTACAACGCCGAGATCGGCAACAGCTACACCGCGTCGATGTACGTCGGGCTGGCCGCGCTGCTCGACCACGCCGATGACCTGACCGGCCGGGCCATCGGCTTCCTCAGCTACGGGTCCGGCAGCGTCGCCGAGTTCTTCGCGGGCACCGTCGTCCCGGGATACCGCGCGCAGCTGCGCTCCGACGCGCACCGCGAGGCGATCAGCCGGCGCGAGAAGATCGGCTACACCAAGTACCGAGAACTCCACGAGCGGTCCTTCCCGGTCGACGGCGGAGACCATCCCGTGCCGACGGAGACCACCGGGCCGTACAGGCTGGTCGGACTCTCCAGCCACAAGCGCATCTACGCGACGCGATAAGGCCACCGTCGCACGCCCGTGTGCATGCGAGTGCATGCCTCTATTGCTTGGAGGGTACATGTCCGGGAATTCTGAGGCGGCAGAAATCTATTCGGCCGTCACGGAAACAGTCAGGCTGCTGGGAATAGCCTGCTCGCGCGACAAGGTTTGGCCTATCCTGTCTGCGTACGGGGAGGCGTTTACGCACGCCATGCCACTGGCTTTGAGGATGGCGACCGGCCCGCAGCACGCGGGAGATCTCGACTGCCGCTTCATCACGTATCCAAAGGGCCAGAATCCATATCCCCTGGCCCTGTCGAAAGGGCTCACCCCGAAGACGAGCCACCCCGTCGGCGCCTTGCTTTCGGACATTGAGGAGCGATTTCCGATTGACGGGTACGGTATCGACTTCGGAGTGGTGAGCGGCTTCACGAAGGTCTATGTGGGCTTCGCGCCGGAGGACCTGCAAAAGCTGTCAAATCTCTCTGAGATCCCAGCCGTGCCGAGCAGTCTTGCAGACAATACCGACTTCTTCGTCCGTCATGGCCTGGACGATAAAATCGCCTTTGTCGCGATCGATTACCTGCACAGAACGGTGAATTTGTACTTCAACGACGTGCCCGCTGCATGTTTTGAAGCCGAGGCCATCCGATTGATGCTCCGAGAAATCGGACTGCCGGAGCCGAGTGAGCAGATGCTCGGGCTCGGCGGGCAGGCGTTCGGGCTGTACGTAACCCTGAGCTGGGACTCTCCGGTGATCGAGCGGTTCTGCTTCGGCGTGACGACCACGGATCTGGCGAGTCTTCCCGTTCCCATCGAGCCACAGCTCGAGAAATTCGCGCAAAGCGTTCCATACGGTGACGCCGATCGTAAGTTCGTCTATGGCGTCGCGGCGACAGCCGTAGGGGAGTACTACAAACTCGAGACACACTACAAATGGAACCCCGGGACTGTGGCCTTCATCTGAGCCAACGCCGGTCCGGGCTTTCATCCTGTGGCCGAGCCACTTGCCCGCGAAGTCCGGCACCGCTCCCCACCCAATAAGTCGCGCAGGTCTTGACCTCGTTCGTGTCCACCGGTCAGGACCTGCGGCCGGCTAGCCATGCCCTGAAACGGCTGGCGAACAGGCGATCACGTCATACGACGGAATGCCGAGGGTGTGGTGTTTCTGCTTGTCGCGGGCACACGGTGCCGTTCTCGAGTCCACCACCGACCACCAGGAATCCAGACAGGAGTGCGCCATGAAACCAATGAATGAATCGCATAGGGCTCTCATTCCGTGGCCCGTGGAAGTCGACCCGGAACACCTGCGCGAGGCCACATCCCGGTTGGTCACGCATGTCAGTAGCCAGGTTGACGATGAGGGTGCGATACGTGGGGAATGCCGGAGCCGGGTGCTGGAGTCCGCGCTGGCGCTGTCGTTGATGACGCGCACCGGTGTGGCCTTACCCGCTCGGGATCGCGTGCTCGCCTACCTCCGGGAGCACCTCGACTCCCCCCATGAGTTCGACCGGGTTCTCGCCACTCTGGCAGTCGGCCGGGCCACCGACCGGGCATTCGTCGGCGACGCCGACATCGTCGACAAGCTGACCGACGCGCTGCTCGGCGCCGCACCGGCGTTCATCTCCGCTCGCCGCCGCAGGATGTTGTACGCCGTGCTGTCGCTGCTCGGATGCCCGGTGCCGCCCGACGCCGCCCCCGCAGCCGACGAAGAGGCCCCCACGGATCCCGCGCATTCCTGGGCCGCCGTCCAGCAGGCCGCGGTCACGCTGGTCCTTGCCACCGCTACGGGGGTCAGCAATGGAGCCACGGCCGCTGCGCTGCGGACGCTGGCCGCCGTACGTCCGGCGACGACGGTGTGGGAGGGGTATGTGCTGCTGCACCTGCTGTCGCTGCACGGGCTCGCCGGCGTTCCCGGGCAGGAAGAGACCGTGCGCAGCGGCCTGGAGACACTGCTGCGGTACCAGCGTGACGACGGCGGCTTCCCGTTCGTGGTGGACCTGCAGCACTGGTGCACGTCAACCGCCGGAATCGCGCTCGCTGCGGCCGGTTCGCCGCCGGGCGTACTGCGGGCGATGGCAGAGGTGCTCGCCGCCCACGAGGTCGACGAGGCACAGCGCTCCCTGTGCTTGTCCCTCTCCCGTGGTGCGCCGCTCGCAGACGGCTGGTCCTTCGGCCCCCATGTGGCGCAGAACGACGTGGACTGCACTTCGTGCATCTTGGAGTTCCTGCAGACCGTCGACCCTGTTGCCTACCGCGGCGCTGTGCGGCGCGGCTTGGACGCGCTGCTGGCCGTCCAGGGCACCGACGGCGGGTTCCCCACATATGTGGCCGGCGCCTCCTCCGAGGCGTGCATGACGGCCGCGGCTGTCAACGCGCTCGCCCCGCATCCCTCCACCGCACCCGCCCGGGAGCGTGCTCTGGCGTTCCTTGCCGGCAGCCAGCTGCCGGACGGCGGATTCGAGCCGGGGTGGAGCCGTAGTCGCCTGCACGCGATGTTCCGTGCACGTCTTGCAGCATGCACGGCGGCCCCGGACGACCACCGGGCGGCCCGAATGGCTGAACGGATCGAGCGCTCGGTGCGCGAGACACAGAACGCCGACGGCGGCTGGGGGTTGCAGCCTGGCGATCCCAGCGACGACATCAGCACCGCCTACGGACTGATCACGTTGTGTTACGGGTCTGAGTCCGCGCCGATCGGGCGTGCCACGTCCTGGCTGCTCGCCCACCAGAACGCGGACGGTGGGTATGGCGGTCCGCCTGACATGGTCGGCCCCCGCCCGTTCCCGTACCACATCCCCATCCTGACCGACGCCCCCGTGCTCCTCGCACTGGGACACGTGCGCCACCGAGTGCAGGGCACGGCGTCCTTGCTCCGGGAAGTGGCATAGCGCCGATCGCGACTCGTCTACGGGACAGACAGCCGGCTGCCGGCGAAGCCATCGGGCTTCGCCGGCAGCCGGCTGTCGTTGGCCGAGAAGATCAGCCGCCGTTCACCTTGCGCTGAACGTACTCGTAGGCCAGGTCGGCGATCCGCGGTGCGTACTGGGACGATGCCTCGATGGCGGAACGGAAGTTCTTGCCGCCCAAGAGAGGGCTGTCGGCACAGTCCCTGGCATAGTCGGTCCAGTTGCTCCAGTGCAGCGTCATGTCCTGGGCCGGGGTGACTCCCGGTTCCACAAGGGAGGAGCCCTTGGCCACGGGATAGTTGATGTTGATGTTGTCGGTGCCGGTGAAACGTCGCGTCAGCTGGGCGTAGGCAAGGCATTCCGCGGAAGCCCCGGAAGGATATGCGGGGCTGTCAGGAGCCTTGATGGGGTGGTCGGTCGGCCATGCGTCCAGGTAGGCCCGCCACTCGTCTCCTGTGATGTCGTTGACGGTGCCTTTGCCAGGTCCGCCCCACGCCGTTACTTTCTTTTCACCGTACAAGTAGCGGATGGCGCTGAACGGCCGTACTGAATCGTACTTGCGCTTGAAGTACCACGTCGCGATGGTGAGATCGTAGAACCCGAGGTCGCGAACGGCCGTGAAGTGAACTGTCTTCTCGGTGTCGTAGTTGCCTCCGAGGATGACTGGCAGACCTCCGACGGTTCCGTAGGCGTCGAAGACGGTGTGGAAGAGTTCGGTCGCCATCTTCTGACGATCATTCAGATGTGCCGACGCCTTCAAGACCTCGTCGGCCTGGGCTTTGTAGGCCGAGTGATTGCGATAGGTGCTCTTCCACGGCGGAGAGACCTTGAACTGGGTGGGGCTGCCGTACGTGAACGGCTTCACCCGGCCGAAGAACGGAGTCGAGAACTCCTGGGTGGTGAAGATGCCCTTCGACGAGAACGTGTTCGGCTGCCAGCGGGATGGATCGCGAAGTTCGTGTGCGCTGTTGACCGGCTTGTACCCGGTGTAGTCGGAGTAAGACTGGCGGTTGTACTGACGTTCGCCTTCCGTGCCGTCCCGGTTGGTGCCGTCGTTCTCTCTCGCCGCGAAGGCGTTCTTGGCAGCAAGAATTCCTATACCACTCGGCGTGGTCGGATCCTCTTCGGTGTTGTCAGGATCGAGACCTGCCCGTTCCATCATCGCGCGCCATTCGGACTTATGGCCCGGATAGATTACGTTCAAGGACGTGAAGGCGGAGTACAGGACAGCGATGTTCTTGTTGCGCGTCGTATGTTCGGCGCTCGGTCGGCGGCCAAGGTCCGAGAAGATGCCCACCGACGTCGGGTGATACGGAGCTATAGCGTCGAACCACGGCACTTCCACCAGGATGTTGACATCCCTGTTCACGGGACTGCTGCCCGTGAAATTCGCACGCGACACTGGGCTGAGGTATGGATAGACGGCCCCGACCACGGCATTCCCGTGGTCGAGGTCAAAGGCCGCCGCCTGTTGCGGGGAGGCCGTCACAGCACTGGTCAAGGATCCCGTCAGGGCTGCCGCGGTGGCGATGGCCACCGCGTACCTGGGGCGCCTACTTCGAGGCCGCCTTAAATTTGTCACCGAAATCTTCCTTTCAGTCGACTTTTCGAGCCTCAGAGGTCGCCGGCGGAAAGAGTGAGGTTCCTTTCGGGCGCGGAAGTAGCCGCACGGTAATTTGAGCTCTGCCGCACTGAAATTAGTTGATGTTCTTCGGCTTGGCCACTGCTCGTGTTGGTAGTCGACACTACTCACGTTGGAGCTGGGGAGAGTGTTGATCGCCATGATGTCCGTGGCAATAATGTGCCCTGGAAAGCTTCATCGCTTTCCAGGGCACTCTCGCTGCCGTCCGGTGAATCGAGTTGGCTGCGGGACGCTGCGTTCAAAGGCGCGACCTGGTCGGCGCGAGGGGCAGCCGTGCCTTGACCTCGAACCCCCCGCCGGGAGTCGACTCGGCGTTGAAATCTCCGCCGAGCAGGTGACAGCGCTCGCGCATGCCCAGGATCCCGCGGCCGGGCTTGTTCGCCAAGCCTGTGCCCGTGCCGTTGCCGGAGGGCCGAGTCGAGGGGGTGCCATTGGAACCGGCGCGGCCCTGGTCCGTGACGCGGATTTCCAGATGGTCGATTCCCGGGTTCACCGCGACCGTAACCCGGGTCGGGCCGGTATGCCGGATGATGTTGGTGATTGACTCCTGAAGGATCCGGTAGGCGGCGCTATCCACCGCGCTCGGCAACGGCGTTGAGGGCGAGTCCACTTCGAGAGTGACGTCCAGTCCGGCGGCGCGTGCCTCGGCGGTGAGGCCGTCGATCTGTTCCAGGCTGGCGTGTGGCACGGGGTCGTCGTCGTCGCCACGGAGAACGCCGAGAATGGCTCGCATCTCCTGCAGCGTCCGGGAACTTGTCTGCTCGATGATCTGCAACGCTTCGCGTGCCTGTTCCGGTCGCTTGTCGAGCACGTGCGCGGTGACCCCGGACTGTACGTTGATGATCGCTATGGCGTGAGCGACGGTGTCGTGGACTTCGCGCGCAATCCGGAGCCGTTCGGCATCGACCCGCGCCCGCGCTTCTTCCTCGCGGGTCCGTTCCGCCAGTTCCGCACGCTCTTGAGCGTCGGCCGCGATGACCCGCCGGGACCGGACGGACTCGCCGAGAGTCGTGCTCATGACCGACACACCGATACGGAAGAACACCCAGCCGATGGCCTCGCGCGGCTCTACGTCGGCCCCTGCGAACAGCCACCCGGTGGCCAGGATCGCGGTGCCCACGCCGACGATCGTCAATGACCGGCGCCCATCACCGTAGGCGGCGACGGTGTACAAGGCGACCATGAGCCCGAGCCAGCCGTACCCGTCCGGGAACTCAAGCGCGTAATACACCAAGCTGGCGAGCGCAGCGGTGACGAACACCGGAACCGGCCACAAGCGGCGGACGGCTACGACCAGACCACCCACCACCAGCAGCGCGAATCCGAGGTATCCGAAGTCGGTGAGCGGACGCTGTTCCGTCCCCCTGGCGGCGGCGAGGACGACCGTGCCCTGCACCTGCATCACGGTGACGAAGAGGGCGAGCAGCGCATCTTGGGCCAGCACCCGCAGGGAGAACGACCCGGGGCGGAGATTCATACCGTGATCCTACTGTTCGCGTCCACGGACAACGCTCCGCTCAGACGCGCGATTTGCTACGTCGACAGGAGCGGTGCGGCGCAGCAGGTTACGTCGGATTGCGTAGACATCATCGTCCGTCGTCAGAGGCCAGGGCCGCCTTGCGTACGGGACGATCGCCGTTGTGACCGATCAACCTTCCCGTTATCGACAAGCGAGCCATGCCGCAAGGCCCAACCACTGAGGAGCAGATGATGACAACCGAGTCTCCACGTACGGATGGAGCTCTGGCCGGACTGGGTCGCTTCTGTTACCGCCGCCGCCGCCTGGTTCTCCTGACCTGGCTCATCGGTGTGATCGTCGTAGCGTTCGTCGGCTTCAACTACGGCGCCGCCTCCGACGACGACTTTTCTGGCGGAGACTCCGGGTCGGCCAAGGCGCAGGAGCTAATTGCGAAGCACTATCCCGAACGGGCAGGGGACACGCTGACCCTCGCGATCAAGGCGGACAAGGGAATTGATGACTCTGCCGCCCGGCAGAAGATCGAGAAGGTCGTCGCCGACATCTCCGACTCGTCCATCACCGGGCCGGTGGTCTCGCCGTATCAGGACGCGCGCCTGGTGACGAAGGACCGTCGTATCGCCCGTATGACCATCCCGCTGACCGACAAGGATGTGGAGAAGAGCGAGGTCAAGCCCTTGGTGGACGTGGTCAAGGACGCCTCCGACGACAGCGTCACCCTCGGGCTCGGTGGGTACATGGCGGAAAAGGCTGAGACCCCCGCGCAGGGTCCTGCCGAAAGTGTGGGCATTCTGGCCGCAGCGCTGATCCTGTTCATTGCCTTCGGGTCGCTGGTGGCGATGGGCCTGCCGATCGTGACCGCCGTACTGGCACTCGCGGCCGGCCTCGCGCTGATCAAGCTGGTGGGGCACGTGGTCCCCGCGCCGGACTTCACTGTGATCTTCGGTGCGATGATCGGGCTCGGTGTGGGCATCGACTACGCCCTGTTCATCGTGACCCGCTACAAGGACGGCCTGCGGGACGGCGATGACCCCGAGACCGCAACCGTCACGGCCATCACCACCGCCGGTCGCGCGGTGCTGTTCGCCGGCCTGACCGTCGTGATCGCGTTGTTGGGTCTGATCGTCATGGGGCAGCGGCTGATGACCGGGGTGGCCATCGCCACGTCCATCGCGGTGCTGTTGACGATGATCGCCGCGATGACCCTGCTGCCGGCCCTCCTGGGGTTCACCCGCTACAAGATCAACTCGCTGCGCCTGCCTCGTCGCGCGTCCCGCCGGAACCGGCCGGTCGATGCCCAGTCCCAGCGTCGTACCCACGCCGAGCGTTGGGCCGGCGTGGTGCAGCGCAGGCCGCTGATTGCTGCGATCCTGGCCGGCGGATTCCTGCTGGTACTGGCCGCCCCCATGCTGGATATGCGGTTGAGCCAGCCCGACGCCAGTGTCCAGCCCCGCGACCGGAGCAGCTACATCTCGCACAAGATCCTCTCCGAGGGCTTCGGTCCGGGCTTCGGAGCACCCCTGATCTTCGCCACCGAGGTCGACTCCGCGGATGCCGATCTGAGTCCTGTTGTCGCAGCGGTCAGCAAGACCGAGGGCATCGCCCAGGCCACGCCGCCCCAGGTCAGCAAGGACGGGAAGGCCGTCACCTTCACGGCCTTCCCCACGACCGGGTTCCAGGACGAAGCGACCGCGGACCTGGTGCACAAGCTCCGCGACGATGTGCTGCCCGAGACGCCCGATGGTGAAACGGTCCTCATCGGCGGACCGAACGCCAGCGTCATCGACGTCTCCGAGGAATCCGCCGAACGTCTGCCGCTGATGATCGGGGTCGTCATCGCGCTGTCCATGGTGCTGATGCTCGCGTTGGTCCGGTCGGTCACGATCGCCCTGCAGGCCGCGGTGATGAACGCGCTCTCGATCGGCGCCGCTTTCGGTGTGGTTGTCGCGATCGTGCAGTGGGGATGGCTCGGCACGGCCTTCGGCTTCCCCACCGAGATGCCGGTCACGAGCTGGGTGCCGATGACGATGTTCCCGGTCCTGTTCGGCCTGTCGATGGACTACCAGGTATTCCTGATCTCGCGGATCCGTGAGGAGTACGAGCGAACCGGTGACACCCGGCTGTCCGTCACCCGCGGGCTGGCACGGACCGCCAGGGTCATCACGGCCGCGGCCGCCATCATGATCGCCGTCTTCATGACCTCCGTGCTCGGGCCCGACGTCGCAGTCAAGCAGGGGGCCGTGGGTATGGCCATCGCCGTGTTCATCGACGCCACCATCGTGCGGATGGTTCTGATGCCCGCGGTGATGGAACTGTTCGGCAAGGCCAACTGGTGGATGCCCGGACGCTGGGCACCGAAGACGGTCTCGGCACCCCCGGCTGAGGTCGAGGGAGGGGTCAAGGTCTGACCCTCCTTCAGCCTGGATCCACCGTCCCGGTGGATCCAGGCTGGCCCACCTGCGCTTTCTCAGATACGCATCAAGCATGTGAAAGGAACTCCATGTCCGTCCGTCGCTTGCTCACCGCCGCACCGGCAGCCCTGCTCGGGGTGCTGGCACTTGCCGCACCGGCAGCCGCACAGGTCTCGATCGCCGAGGAAGACAGCGGCGGCTCCGGCCGGGCTGTGTCCGGGGTGGCCCTGCTGCTGGCGCTGGCCGGCGTGGTCGTCGGCGTGCTGGCGTTGCGCTCCGCCGGCCGCGTCGGCAGCGGGAAGGGACCGGGCAGGGCCTTCGCCGCCGTGGCGCTCGGACTGGTCGGCGCCGTCGTCGGCGCTGTCGCACTGGCCGGCTCCGACAAGGACGTCGGCACCGGCAACGGGCAGGGCGGAGGCATTGTCGCCGTGGTGCTCGCGCTGGTCGGCATGGCCATCGGCGGCCTGGCGCTGGCCCGTTCGCGCCGTACCGCCTGACCGGGCAGGGCCTGGGCCGCAACGGCACGTGATCGCGAGCAATGACGCCAGGACCTCCCCGCCGTACGCCTTGCGTTTCCGCTGGGTCGGCGTCGTGGAGGCTCCGCACCGCCCTTCGCCCGACACAGGTCACTGGGCGGTGCGATCTGTCAGCGATCTCGTTGGGAAGGCCCCATCGCCGCGAGAGCGACGGCTTTGAGGTCGCGGTTGGTCAGCTCTTCCAGCTCTGTGGCGCCTTCGACGGTGAGCGGGTGATCGAACTACCGGCAGGTCGTACGGCTCGAAGTTCTTGACCAGTGACGACCAGCACTGGAACCGGAGCCCGGCGGCTGGCGCCAAGCCGGCCGTAACGACCAGGCCGATGAGCCGCGAGGGGTGAGGCTCCCGGCGTGGTCATCCCCGGCCGGCCCGGTGACGAGGCCCGCCGCAGCCACCCCGACTTCTTCCGCCACCGACTCGCAGGGCCCCCGTGAAAGGAGGCATCGCCATGGGTGCGGATGCCCCGGCACCGTCCTCCTGACACGTATGCCTGGTCAGCGCGCTCGCCGTCCTCGCCCTTGCTCAGGACACCGCAGTGTCCACCCAACTCGTCCCGGCCGCCACGCTCGTGGCGGCCGGCGGCGCGATCGACTCCGTCGTGGCGAGGCGTCCTGCCTGCCCATGGCGCGGGCATATGGCCGGTGCTCTCGCCCCGGCCTCAGCGGCGATCTGCCGGAGTGAACAGCTCGACGAGGTTGCCTGCGGGGTCGGCCAGCAGCAGTTGGCGTCCGCCGGGTCCCGAGACGATGTCGCTGCGGAGCACCACGCCGGCATGCTGCAGCCGTTCCCGCTCGGCCTCCAGGTCGTCAACGACGAGGTGGATGCGGTTGCGCCCGCTGCCGGCGACGTCCGCGGGTGTGGCGCGCGCTCCCGAGCTGGGCGGGCCGGAGAGCAGTAACCGCAGCGGCCCTCGTATGACATCGGCGACTGCGGGCGGAAAGGCGTTGAGCACGGTGAAGTCGAGGTGAGTGGTATAGAAGTCGATCGCGGCCTGGACGTCGTCGACGATGTAGCGGACGCTCGCCAGGGCGCCCTCGTTCCCGTTCCCGTTCATGCAGGATCTCCTCGAGTCGGCGGCAGGCGGAGCGCGCTGTCAGGTCGGAACGCCAACTGCCGCGCGGACGCTGACGGTCCGAGCATAGGCCGCGTCCGCCCCGGTGCGACCGGCACGGGCGATAAGGGCTCGTCGTTGGCCGACCACCACGTCGTCATTCCGCTGCGAATGCTGGCGTAGCCGCGTGATGCGGCCGAACCCCTTCGCGTGTCCGGTGTTCGACCAGGCTGGACACGTGACGATGCACGACCTCTCGGGGGACGGTGGCGTCGTCCGGTACGTATGACGGCGGGACATGACACGGCGTACAACGACCCCGAACGGACGGGAGGCGAACCATGGCCATGACCCCGAGCGCGCCCTACCTCATGCCCGGCGACGGCGATCTGCCGCGTGCCCACGTGTCCTGGTGGCAGCGTGCGGGCCGGGCCGCCGTACTGGTGCACGACATGCAGCGGTGCTTCCTGCGCCCGTTCTCCGACGGGCAGTCCCCGCTGACCGAGCTGGTCGCCGACGTCGACAAGCTCCTCGTGGCGGCCCGTGCTGGGGGCGGGACCAGCTCGTCGTCTGCGGGGACTAGTGCCGCGGCAGGCAACGTTCGCCCCGTCGCGACGCCCGGCACGCACTCTCGCCGCACCGGCCGAAAGCCCAAGTACGTCCAGTACGAGG